>JBJOKO010000145.1:0-6836 GCA_046046035.1 Bacteroidota bacterium
GTTTTTGAGGACATTCTTTCTGAAATTTCTCTTGTCTAATTTTTTATCCAAGATGATTTCGTGCAAACGCTGAAGTTGTGATAGAGTGAATTTATCTGGAAGAAGTTCAAATCCGATATTGTCGGAGACAAGCTCGTGGCGCAACATTGCCAATGCTTCTTCAATGATTTCATTGTGGTCAAATGCAAGTATTGGCACTTTATATACGTCAACCCATTGTGCTTTTCCCGCGAAGGACGCCGCTTTCGGATTGAACTCGTCCATTTTTACAAGAGAATAATAACCAACAGTAAGTACGCGGCGCTCGGGGTGATTTCTAAAGCTCCTCAACCATTCTTGGTCTTTGAGTCCTCTAACACGCTCTGGATTTCCGAAAGTTTTGAACTGCTTAAGATAAATACCTTCTAAACTTGTCAATTCTAACAACACTCTTCTGGCTGCTTCATCAAGACTTTCTTCGTCTTGAACCAAATCTCCTGGTATAGCCTTTTGAAGTTTGATGAGGTGAGTGCTGTCTGGTTGTTTTTGCTCAATAAGCAAGATTTTCAGCTTCTGTTCATCGAAGCCGAAAACAACACAGTCAACGGAAACGTCCATTGGAGTGGTTTCTTTCTTCACAATACTCACCATAGTCGTGTATAAAAAATCTTTTCAAAGATAAGTATTTCATTTCTTTTTTTTGACTTAGTGTAAAAAATACACTAAGTTCGCATTGCAATAAGTTTAACCTTGCATAAAAAAAGGATATGACAGCTCATTCAATTAAACGAATCGGAGTTTTGACAAGTGGAGGAGATGCTCCGGGTATGAATGCCGCGCTTCGCGCTGTAGTTCGTGCTTGCGTATTTCACAATGTGGAATGCGAAGGAATCTTTCAAGGATATCAAGGAATGATTGAAGGCGATTTTAAGCGTCTCAATGAACGTTCTGTTGCTAAGATTCTCGGCAGAGGGGGTACCATTCTAAAAAGTTCAAGAAGTAAAGAATTTATGACCGAAGAAGGTCGTAAAAAAGCTTACGAGAATTTGAAGAAGAATGGAGTGGATGCTCTTATCACCATTGGTGGTAATGGTACTTTTACAGGTGCACATGTATTTTACAAAGAATATGGAATTCCGATTATAGGCATTCCAGGCTCTATAGATAATGATCTCTATGGAACCGATCACTGCATTGGCTTTGATACTGCGACCAACACTGTTGTGGATGCAGTTGATAAAATTCGTGACACGGCAACAAGTCACAATCGATTGTTTTTTGTGGAAGTAATGGGACGCAACAGTGGTTTTATCGCGCTTAAGGCGGGTATTGCTACTGGTGCTATTGCCATTATTCTCCCAGAAGATGAAATGAGTGTTGATCAGCTCGTGGAAACGCTCAGAAGCACTGAAGAAAGCGGAAAGACATCCAGCATCGTAATTGTTGCTGAAGGTTCTAAAAGCGGCGGAGCTTATGAGATTGCCAAGAAAGTGACTGAAAAATATGCTGAGTACGAAACAAGAGTATCAGTACTTGGACACCTTCAGAGAGGTGGTGCACCAAGTTGCTATGATCGTGTATTGGCAAGCCGAATGGGTGTGGCTGCAGTTGAAGGTCTTCTGCAAGCGCGTAAAGATGTAATGGTAGGTATCATCAATGATCGTGAGACCTATACATCCCTTGAGGAATCAATTACTAGGGCTAATATCCCTAATCGCGATGAATTGCGAATAGCACGCATTCTCTCTATTTAATTACAAACGAAAACACAAAATGAAAAAAGTAGCAATCAATGGTTTCGGACGCATCGGAAGAATGTGTTTCAGAAGCTTGATTCAAAATCCAAACATAGAAATCGTTGCAATCAACGATTTGACAGACGTTCCAACTCTTGCGCACTTGTTGAAATATGACAGTGTACACGGTAGATTTGGACACAGTGTTGAAGCTGGTGATGGAGCGCTTATCGTGAATGGTAAGTCTATCAAAATCTTTGCTCAAAAAGATCCATCGGCACTTCCATGGGGTGACTTGAATGTAGATGTCGTAATTGAATCTACTGGAATTTTCACAGACAAGGATGGTGCTTCTAAACACATCACAGCTGGTGCGAAAAAAGTTGTTATCAGTGCGCCAGCAACTGGCGGCGTGAAAACAATTGTACTAGGTGTAAACGATGAAATGCTTACTTCTGAAGATACCATTATTTCTAATGCTTCTTGCACGACTAACTGTCTTGCACCAATGGCAAAAGTTCTAAATGACAAATTCGGAATTGAGAAAGGATACATCACTACTGTTCACGCATACACTGCAGACCAACGTTTGCAAGATGCTCCTCACAAAGATTTGAGAAGAGCACGCGCAGCAGCGTTGAGTATGGTTCCTACTTCAACTGGAGCTGCTAAAGCAGTAGGAGAAGTACTTCCAACTCTTAAGGGTAAACTGGATGGTGTTGCTGTGCGCGTACCAACCCCAGATGGATCTCTTACCGATCTAGTTGCAGTTCTTTCTAGAGAAGTAACAAAAGAAGAAGTTAATGCAGCAATGAAAGAAGCTGCTGAAACGCACATGAAAGGTATTCTTGAATATTGTGTTGATCCTATTGTATCAATTGATATCGTGGGCAATCTTCATTCATGTATTTTTGACGCCGCTCTTACTTCGACCAATGGAAACTTGGTGAAAGTAATGGGTTGGTATGATAATGAGGCTGGCTACTCTGAGCGCGTTTGCGATCTAGTTGCCAAACTATAATTGACAGTTCTACAAAACCAAACAGACCATAATGATTCTAATAGCCGACAGCGGATCCACTAAATGTGATTGGGCCCTGATTGACGAAAAAGGCACTCGCCTAGGAGACTTTCAAACCATGGGTTTGAATCCCTACTTTCACAATGAAAATGTGATTGAAGTTGCCTTGAGAGCCAATAAAGAATTTAATGCCATCGCTCCTCAAGTGAAGCAAGTGTACTTTTATGGTGCAGGAAGCTCAACAGATGAGATGTGTAAAATCATGCACGCAGGCCTTGCTCGCGTTCTGGTTAATGCAGATATTCTTGTAGATCACGATCTAGTTGGTTCTGCAATGAGCACGTATGACGGACGCCCATGTATTTCATGTATCCTCGGTACAGGCAGTAATTCTTGCTTTTTTGATGGAAAACAAGTCTATGAAGAAATTCCTTCATTGGCTTATATTCTAGGTGATGAAGCAAGCGGTAGTTATTTCGGCAAAATCCTTTTGCAAGAATATTTCTATAAAAAATTGCCTCAAGATTTGAAAGAAGCTTTCGAAGAGCGTTTTGCACCTACCAAAGAAGAAATCATTTCTCGAGTATATCGTGAACCAAACGCTAATGTTTATCTAGCTAGTTTCATGAAATTTATAGGTGAACACCGAGATCATCCACATGTAAAAGAATGGGTGAAAAAAGGAATGATTCACTTCATTAATATTCATGTAAAATGCTACTCAAACTGGGCGGAAGTTCCTGTTCATTTTGTCGGAAGCATTGGTCACTACTTCGAAGATTGTCTTCAAGAAGCAGCCAAAGAAACTGGAATTCATCTTGGACGAATTATTCGTAAACCAATTGATGGTCTTGTAGAATATCATGTGAAATTTAAATTCCAGCACGCATAAATGGCTATCAAGGCTTGCATTTTTGATATGGATGGGGTAATCGTAGATACTGCGAAATACCATTTTAAAGCTTGGCAACGTCTGGCAGATACTCTCGGTATTCCTTTTACCGAAGAACAAAACGAACAGCTCAAAGGAGTTAGTCGCGTTGATTCTCTTGAAAGAATATTGGCTTGGGGAAATCTACAACTCAACAACAACAAGAAGATTGAGTTGATGGATCTCAAGAATAAATGGTATCTCGATTTTGTTGCTGAAGTATCACCAGAAGAGATGTTGCCTGGAGCTCATGATTTCCTTCTTTCTCTTAAAGAAAACGGGATCAAGATTGCACTTGGTTCATCGAGCCGAAATTCTATTTTGATACTTGAGAAGCTTGGAATCATTCATTTATTCGATGCAATTATTGATGGAACCAAAATTCATTTCTCAAAACCACATCCTGAAGTATTCCTAAAAGGCGCAGCAGATTTGAATGTGGAGCCTTCTGAGGTTATTGTTTTTGAAGATGCAATTTCTGGAGTTGAAGCTGCTAAGGCTGGCGGATTTCATTGCATTGGAATAGGGGAGGCGAGTACCCTAAAGCAAGCTGATATGATCATCAATTCTCTTGCTGAGGTTAATCTCGATACCCTGAAGAAGTTTTAAAAAAAAACGATTTATATAAAAATTCGAAAGCCCGCTAGAGCATTACGCTTAGCGGGCTTTCTACTTCGACCAAGTAAATTGGTCTCCACCCTATTTCTTTATCTCACGATCAATTTCTCTTCGCGCAATCTTCCATTCAAAGTGTATTGTATTACATACACTCCTGAAGATAGTGGGTGTTGGAATTTGTATTCAGTTTTTTCAGTTTCGGCAGTCGCAATAACAATTGTCATCGTTTCTACTAGACTTCCAGTGTTACCGAAAATCTTGAGGTCTTTAACGTGACTTCCTGCACTTAAGTTTCCAAAATCAAGGGTAATTTTATTACCATCACATGGATTCGGATAGAAGATCAAATCTCCATTTGATGCGATTTCAGTAACCGCCACTTCAACTGCAAATGTGATGTTACATGATGTTCCCCATTCAGTGAATACACCGTCTCCCATGTTGCAACGAACAGTGACACTATATGTTTGTCCGTTTACAAATGACATTTGATCATTCAATTGAAGTACTGGAACATTTGTAATAAGTGTATTATCAAAATCAACTCCTACTATGTGCCATTCATATTCTATTGCAGATGCAATTTCAGTTGCTGAAATCGTGTGATTCCATTGTGCAATGGTACTTCCACAATCAGCTGATGAAAGAGCTGTAGTACCGAGTGTTTGTTCGGTTTGCACTGTGCAAACTTCACCGTATGGTCCCCACACATCATTTACCAATACTTTCACCGCAACAACAAGATTCATGTTATTTTGAATCGCTGAAGTTTGTCCTAGATAATATTGATTACCAATTGTAAATTCTTCTGCGATAATTTGTCCAATCTCTGAAGTGAATTTCCATTGATACATTTCAGCTGTTTCAACGTTTTCACAAGTTAATACTGCTGTCAATGGTACATCAGTGCTACCACAATCTTCAGCAATGAGCTTAGTTGTTGGAGTTACAATTTCACAATCGTAAGGAATAGTTACTTGCGCATTTAATGCGCAACCATTCATATCAGCTACACTGATCATATAATCTCCTGCGCTCAATCCTGAAGCAGAGAATGCCATAGTACCATCAGCCCAAACCACCACGTAGTCGCCGTTTCCGCCATCTACATCAACTGTTGCGCTACCATCATTACCAGCACATGTTTCTGGAGAAGTTACAATTACACTAGCAACAAGGATAGTTGGTTGTTCAATCAAGAATGATTCAACATCTGTACATCCATTAGCATCTGTAGCTGTGAGGATGTATGTTCCCGCTGCAAGTCCTGTTGTGAAGTTGCCGCTATTTCCATTGCTCCAAGAATAAGTTATTGTACCTGTTCCGCCTGTTGCTGTCGCTGTAGCAGTTCCATCAGCTGCTGCATAACATGATGCATCTGTATGGAAAACAGAAACAGAAACTGCCGCTGGTTGTGATACAGTAAAGCTTTGTGTGGTGCTGCATCCGTTAGCGTCTGATACAAGTACAGTGTATGTTCCTGCTGCTACGTTTGAAATTGTTGCACCATTTATTCCATTACTCCAAGAGTATGTTTTGCTTCCTGTACCGCCTGTTGCTGAAGCAGTAATGCTACCATTATTGCCACCGCTGCATGTCACGTTTGTAACAGTTCCGGTTACCGCTAAAGCAGTTGGAGCGCTCACTGTAGTGCTTGCTGTTTTAATACAGCCCTGCGCGTCTGTAACTGTAACAGAATATGATCCAGCTCCTATATTGCTGAGAGATGCTGTTGTTTGACCACTAGCCCATGCATAATTGTAAGGTGAATTTCCTCCGGTTACCGCTGAGCTGATAGAACCATTGGTTCCGCCATTGCAAAGTGGGGCAGTGGCAGTCAATGTAACTGTTGGTGCTGCAGAAACTGTGATACAGTTTGTACAAGTGTATGTATTCGAACCAAATGAATTACTTACCGTCAAAGTCACATCAAATGTGCCTGTGTTTGGATAAGCGATTCCTGTTGGGTTAGCTTGAGTTGAAATTGCAGTTGATGCCCCTTCAAATGTCCATGAATATGATGTTGGACCATTTTGTCCTGTGTAGGTATAGTTTACAGAACCCGCTTGACAAATTAGATTGTCATTAACAGTAAATGTTGCTGTTGGAGCGCTGCCTGCAGGTGCACCTGATACACAGAATGGGTTTGTTGATATGCCGCCCCAATTGCCTTGTTGATGAACAAGCAATACGTTTTCATCATCATACAAATTGAATTGACCGTTTGTCATACCCATACCATCACCATATTGGTCATGGAAAATCAATTGATAACAACCATTAGGAAGACAAAGCGATTCTGTATATACAGTGCCTTGAATGTTATTTGCATAAGGGCCACCAACATCCATTTGATTGCCATTTGCGTCTACAATTTCCCAAGTTGTTTCAGCACCGAAATAGTCTACTTGCACCGTCAAGGTTAAAGTAGCACCGGTAGTAACAGAGAATGTACTTGTGCCTTGGTTATTCGATGAGTTCTCATCAGACAAACCATTAGGATTAGAAGTATAAGCGTAAAAAGTATGGTCTCCCAAACTAGCGATAACTG
>JBJOKO010000146.1:0-6819 GCA_046046035.1 Bacteroidota bacterium
GTCCTGCAGGTGGACCGTAGGGTGTTTTGTTGACATCAATGATGAATATTCTACCATCCGAATGCCTCAATACATCGAACTCACAGAACTCCACCTTCATCGCTTTTGCGAAGTTCAAAATAAGAGTTTGTTCTTCTTTTGAAAAGATAGAATTTGTTTCATGCATTGTTGCGTGATGTACCTGATTGGTAAATCTGACAGCGTATTCTTTGAATTTCTTGTAAACAAGAGGAATCGAATTTCCTATCACAGGCACTCTGTAATCAACGACATACCTGTCATCGAAAGTATTGTCAATCAATAATTGGTAAACACTTTTTGAATCTATATCTGATATTGGGCATTGGATAATCTCACCATCATGCAAGGCGTTGATGTCACTTTTTATAACCGCAATGCCGGAATATTCATTCGGTTTGATAAAAGTATTGTAGCCGAATACACTTAAATGAACTTCGTCAACTTTGTTTTTTGAAATATCTGTGCAGCCGGCATTCAACACTTTGCGTTTCGACCATTGAGTCAATTCATTTGAGTTTCCATGAGTAATATCTTCAAAATACATAACTACAGATGCATCGTTGTGAAGCTTATTTGTAATGCGGTAGTTTAGCTTGTCTGCTATTTTGAAAATGGTCGTTTTCTTACTTGGAAAATCAGGATAAACGAGCAGTATAGGTAGTTTGTGTCCGACTTTGAAGCGCTTCTTCAGATCCTTAAATGCAAATTTGATGTCTTTGCCAATGACCTCCAACCAACTTGTGCGAGGATGATAGTTGTTTCGAAAACCATGTTTTTGATTGCTCATCTTATTTCGCCGTTACATGTTGAGTGATGTAGTCTTTTGACAAATCTCCACGTGCAGGAGAATATTCTCTTCCATAAAATATGATTTGCAAATGAAGTTTGTTCCAAAGTTCTTCTGGAAACAACTTCTTAGCATCTCGTTCAGTTTGCTCGACTGATTTCCCGTTGGTCAATTTCCAACGGGTCATTAATCTATGAATATGGGTGTCTACAGGAAAGGCTGGAACACCGAATGCTTGAGACATTACAACAGATGCTGTTTTGTGTCCAACACCCGGAAGGGCCTCCAATTCTTCAAAGGAAGCAGGAACTTCACCATTATGTTTTTCTAACAATAATTCACTTAGTCGGTGTATGTTTTTGCTTTTTGCTGGAGATAGTCCACAAGGTCTTACGATGGATTCAATGTCAGCAACACTCAGTTTGACCATGTCAAATGGATTATCAGCGAGTTTAAATAGGGAAGGTGTTACCTTATTTACACGCTCATCCGTGCATTGTGCTGATAGCAGAACGGCAATTAAAAGGCTATACGGATCTTTATGATCCAATGGAATAGGTGTGGTTGGATATAATCTCTCTAGTTCTGTAACGATGTACTCCGCTTTATCTTTCTTCTTCATATCAACGATACTTTATTTCCGAAGAATGATCTTTGGTTAGAATCATCGTATAGTACCAACCATTCATTCTGATGTCAATGATATTTTTATGTTCGGGAAAGAATTCGAACCATCCATTGTGCTCAACCGATATTGAATTAGCGGCATCCGCATAAGTAAATTCCATAAATACTTCTGTCAAATCTGGAGCAACTCGTTTACCCACATACTTGAATTGAACAGGACTATCGTTAATTTTTATCTTAAAGTGTTTGTTTAGATAGTCGTGAATAAGCATGTCTGTTTTAATGTATTCTTCCGTTGTTCCAATTTTGATTGGCTGCGGCGCTTGACCTTGAATGGCTGTTTCCAAATCATCTGTAAAAATCTTGCACGTCATCTCATAAATCTGAGTGCGTGAATTGTATTCCACAATATTGTTGGTCACATAGAACTTGTGGTCTTCCATCAAGAAGACGGGAAAAAGGAGTAATAGAAGTAATTTGCTCATCGTGTAAAAATGCGTTGGCAAGTTTAGTTTGAAAAAGGCATAAGTTGATATGGATACATCTAATTTTGGGCCATGGCATTAAAGCTCACAACACAACAAATCGAAGATACGCATCAATTGGTGTCTTCAGCAAAGTCGATTGTAATTACCAGTCACAAATCTCCTGATGGAGATGCTGTCGGATCTTCGTTGGCATTACTTGGATTAATTTCTAAAATCAATAAGAATGTTAAGGTGGTTTTACCTGATGGAGCTGACGCCTATTTGCATTGGATGATTGGCTATCAAGACATAATTCTTTTTGATATTCAGAAAGAACTTGCAACTTCAACTATCGAAGAAGCAGATCTTATTTTCTCTTTGGATTATAACAACCTTTCTCGAACTGGTGCAGAAATGGAAGCGGTTCTGAGAAAATCGGAAGCGAAATTTATTTTAATAGATCATCATCAGCAACCAGAGAATTATGCAGTTGTATTGTATAGCGATACTTCAGCATGCAGCACTTGTGAGATGATATATCGCTTTGCAGATATGTGTGGATGGATGGATCATATTGATATTCCTGTGGCAGAGTCAATTTATTGCGGAATAATGACAGATAGTGGTTCATTTAGATTCCCTTCAGTTACTCCAGAAACTCATTATATAGTCGCTGATTTAATGTCCCGTGGGTTGAATCATGCTCGAGTTCATCAAGAAGTGTATGACTCGAATTTGGTCGATCGAATGAAATTGGTAGGCTATGCAATTAGCGAGAAATTGCAAGTGTGGGAGGATTGCGCAACTGCTGTAGTGAGCTTGACACAAGAAGAATTACTTCGCTTTAATCATCGCCCTGGAGATACGGAAGGCTTGGTAAATCAAGCTTTGAGTATTAAAGGAATCAAGATGGCTGTATTTCTTCGTGAAGGCAATAATGAAATCAAAATGTCTTTCCGTTCGAAAGGAACTTTCGATGTGAATGTTTTCGCTCGTGGAAGTTGGAATGGAGGAGGGCACAAGAACGCAGCAGGGGGAATGACGAAAGAAACAATGAATGAAGCATTGACCAGACTTGAGAAAGAAGTAAAGGCTATTAAAAACGATATATTAGCATCATGAGAATAGTTATCATTCTAATGGCTTTTGCTCTTTTGGGGTGCGACGGATGTCGTAACTCGAGTGACAATACCATGGCGCACCAGCCTACTCCAGAGGATTTAATTGCTCATAATAAAGCCATGCATTTGGAAGAAACCCAAATGGTTCATGATTTTATTAAAGATAAAAAATGGCCAATGACTGAGACCGGAACGGGCCTCAATTACTGGATTTATGAGAATGGAACTGGCGCTAAAGCTGAATTGGAAATGTTTGCAACCATTGCCTATACCGTGAGCAATTTTAAAGGAGAAGAAATTTACAAATCAGAGCCAGCTAACCCAGGCACATTTAAAATTGGAATGGACAATGTCGAAAGCGGACTTCATGAGGTTATTTTATTAATGAAAGTTGGCGACAAAGCAAAAGTTGTTCTCCCTTCACATTTGGCATTTGGTTTAACTGGTGACTCAAGTAAAATTCCTCACAGTACTCCTTTGGTTTACGATATTCAACTCATCGACTTGAAATGAAAAATAGCTTTATTCTGTTAATTCTTGGTGTAGTTCTATTTTCTAGTTGCTCGGACATTCCCGAAGGATATAGTGAATTGGCACCTGATCATTATTACAAACTCCTTGTCTTAGGCGATGACAATTATGATCCGTTGAATACCGAATATTATGGACTTGACATTACATTGTTTCCAGATTCTCAGGCGGGGAGAACGCAAACTTTTCTCTTGGTGCATCCAGAGGAACTCTATAAATATTTCAATCAAAATGAAGTTCTAAAGGAAATCAATGAAATGAAACCAAATCAAGTGGTTCGTTTTATTGTTCCGGCAAAAACAATAGCATCGCTACACACAGGAGATTCGATTGCATTTTCAAATATTCCTTCGGTTGAATGTGAAGTGAGAATGGAAAAACGTTTTTCGAATAGTGAAAATATTTGCACCTATTTCATGCATAAAGCTCAGGAGAATATGATTTCTGAAATGGATGCAATCAAGCTTTGCCAAGGCACTACAAATCGAACATGGGAGGACTACGGTAAAGTATCTTTTTCTTGGATTAAAAGGGCAGAAGGCGATTCTGTTAAAGCAGGTCGAGATATCGTGATTGAGTACAATACTTATTGGCTCGATGGTACAAGAAAAGACACGTTAACAGCCATGGCACTTAACTTTGGGAAACCCGGTCAATTGGTGCAAGGTCTTCAATATGCATTATCCTTAATGAAAGCAGGAGAACGCGCTTTGGTCTATATGCCTAGCGAGTTGGCTTTCGGTGAATCGGGAAGTTCTACAGGAATAATCCCACCCAAAACGCCAATATATTTTGATATCAACGTTCTTCAAGTTGATAAATCGAAGGAAAAGGGTCCGAAAGGCAACTAGAATGGGCTGACCTTCGTATGAAGTGCACACCCTATTTTGAAAATTATTCTTTCCATATCGCTATTTATTATGCTTGGTCTAATTGGTCAAGCACAAGATGAACTTGGAATAGCTGGTAGCACTCGATCTCCCGTTAATACGCTTTGGAATAATCCATCTACGATTGTAGACTCTCGAGCTTTTATTGATTTTAATCTGGCTGGGGTAAATGTCTTCGCCAAGAATAATTTCGTTTACATACCAAGCACGTATATGAAGAATCGCAATTTCGAAGAAATGAAATTGCCAGGCTTCAATCGTGACGCAAGTCCTTATCGCGTTTATTCGAATGTTATGATTCACGGTCCTTCCGTGACTTTTGCTATTAAACAACACGCTTTTGGGATTTCAACAGCAGTAAGAACTGCAACTGATGTTCGAGGTGTTCCAAAAGAATTGGGCTATTACATGACAGAAGGTTTCCAGTATCGACCTCAAATGGGCGTACAACAAAATGTAAAAAATCTTCGTGCGAATGTGCTTTCATGGGCTGAAGCAGGCTTGACCTACGGAACAATTATCAGTAGGAGTGGAGACATGATTACTCAAGCAGCTGTGACTGTAAAAAAGCTGTGGGGAATTGGTGGAGTTGGAATGCGCATAGATGATTGGACCTACATCGTAAGAGATAGTTCAAATTTGGAAACTATTAAGTTTAGTGGAGAATATGGGTTCAATGATCCAATCACGGGAGGCTTCAAGTGGAAGAATGGCAGTGGTATGGGTATGGATCTAGGAATTACTTTTAAGCAAAGAAAAAAGCAGTCGGATGAATATGTTCCTTATGATCCATGCACTGATGGTGATTACAGATATCGTTTTGGATTTTCAATTTTAGATTTAGGAAGAATCAAATTCAAGTCACCTTATTACAGAAATATTTTCGATGAAAATGAGCAAAGTCAATGGAACGACTTTTCAAATACACAAGTTGAAGATCTTTCTGGAATTGACAGTTTGCTAACCGAAGGATTGGGCGCGGCACAAAAGAATGCGGATGGTATTCCATTCAAAATGCGCTTGCCTACAGGGTTTTCAGCACAGATTGATTATAATCTTGGGTATAATTTTTATATATACGGAACTATCACAGCTGGTCTTCCTTGGAAGAATAGACTTGGTGTTCAGCGCGCATCTTATTTGGGTGTGGCACCAAGATTTGAAACCAAGCGCTTTGAATTATCGGTGCCGATTTCTATGTATGAATTCCGTCAACCTCAAATGGGAATGATGGTTCGTTTGAATAGTGTAATTATCGGAAGTGATGATCTAATGGCGCTATTGAGAAAACGTGATGTCTATGGTGCAGATTTCTATATCTCCATCAAATACACAATGTTCAGACACTGGAAATGTGAAAAGAAGAAGTCTCGCAAAGCACCTAAAGTGAAAAGACAACAATTCTCACCAGTTCCTTGTCCTTCATGGTAGGATTTTGAAATTACTGCATAAATTAGCACCATGAATACGCAAGAAATGATATTTACCTCTCAGGCTGTTGAAGCTTTCAGAGATATTATCGGAAACACTCAGGAGGTTTCACTTATCGCCGCTGAGAAACTTCGCGCTAAAATTTTTCATAAACTTCACCTTATACAGCATCATCCTATTCAAGGAAGTAAGTCAATCAACATTGGTACTGAAGGAAATTTCCGATTGACAACTGCATTGAACGTGAAGATCTATTACAAAGTAGAAGAAAACAGAACTGTTATCCTAGATCTCCTGATCGACAAGGAAAACAAAACTGTCTAGTTTCATTTGATAGAGTAAACAGGGTATCTAAACGCACTTGCTTCGAAGTAAGGCGAATTTCTAAAAACCCAATTCAATTGCATCCAATGCTCTTCTAATTCTGGATCAGTTTTGATAGCCTCGTCAAATTTAGTTTTGAGAATCGGATTATTATTCAGTATCTCCTGTGCCTTTTCTTCAAAGACATAATCACTGAACCATTCTTTTTGTTGTAGCACTCCATCAAAGAAATTCCAAGCAAAGAAGCTATCTTCAGACTGAGGCTCCAATGTTTCTATGATGTATCTGATTGATGGCTGATTAACTTTGATCAAATAATCTCCTTCGAAAAAATGAATGTTCATTGAATCACGTCGGGCATTCACGGAACGATGCATGAAGTGTCCTTCGTAGGCACTTTTGGATGTATTCAAATCATTTAAATAATAGCCATAAACAAACATGGTGGTGTCCTTTTCCATTCTTTCCATTTCGACATTATTCCACTTTAATCGTTGAATAACGTCGTCCCAAGCTTGAGGCACGATGTAATACTTGGGAATCTCAACTTCAATTTGAGCTCGGAAATTTCTGTAATAAGGAATGTCTTTCGTATAAGGCGAGTTGCGATCGTAACGAAG
>JBJOKO010000147.1:0-6765 GCA_046046035.1 Bacteroidota bacterium
ACAATTCGTGTTGAGCCTAGTTATTATTACACCAGTGACAAAGAACCGAACAGAGGAAAGGACTTTGCTTTTCGCGTGAAGTATGCGCGTGAAGACATTGTTTATTCAGATACATTGAAGCGCATTGAGTATTGTTATTATTACGATAACGAGAGATATTGTTATGGGAAAACATATCACATTTTGAGTGATTCGACTATCGATATTGATGGTGTGGTTTGGCAAAAGAAACGACGCGGCCATGATTATTCTATAGTTCGCTATTTCAGCAATTTGCGAGAAAACGGTTACGCCAATTCATTGATCCCATTTAAAACAAAAGGTCACTGTATTACGACAACAGCTGACAAAATCGATACCTTATGGCGAACAGATTATTGGGATGATAATGTCGACCGACCTTATGAAAAACCCTTGCGAACATTTCATAAATCAAATATTGAGGGCAAGGTTTACAACCAGAATGAAATAGATGTTCTGCCAACTCTTTTGAATGGAGATACTCTCTCGACTATACATTTAGATGCAATCGCTGGTTGCTATAGCGAGCCTTTGTATTACTTATCAGAACTTCAATTTGTAATTACGAGTGAGGGTAGGATTGTAAATGTAGAAGTAAGCCAGGGCTTTGTAGACCTAGACTCTTGTCCTGAATATTTCATGCAGATAGTCTATCAGATTTATGAAAAAGGACAATTCACCCCGGCAAGACGCAAAGGCCAAAACGTTAATGTGCTTTGGAAAGTCAAGGTAGTTTGATAGTTTGATAGTTTTGAGTTCGGGTACGAAGTACGCTAAATCATTTTTTCTATTACAATTTGATAAACACATTCAAATATCTCCTAATCTCAATACTTCTTATTGCTTGCAATCAAGAAAAGAAGCTATTGGACTTTTCTCAAGAAAAGGCTGACCAATTCGTTCAGATGTATGCTGCAGATTTTTTATTGGACGAAGAACTTCTTAGGTACAACTATCATCCAAGAGCCCAATTTCACTATGAACTGGACTCGACAAATAGTTATAATGTTTTTCCAGAAGAATCAGAAATCAGACTTATTTGCTTTTCTGACAGCTGCGAATTGAGCGAGCCATTTAATAAAAGTCCATTGACTCTTCAAAAAGGGACTTACGTGCTTAAACGAGATTCAATTATCTCAAAAGAAAACTATGATTCAGCTACAAGAAAATTTCATTCCTTTAAAATTAACCCAGAAGACTATTTCAGTATTCTTAAAAAGCGTATGGAGAAGTATGGTGTATTTGCCTACTATAGATCTACAGACCATTCGTCAGTGAAAGTGTATGTCTCTGTTCAGTATTATCTGATTTATTCAAAAGAAGTTCAGAAAGACATCAACAATGACAAAATTCTTAAATCCTACAACAACAATTGGTACTTCGTGAAAATGGAAAGACAAATGGATTTAGGATAACTAAAACAACCTAATGCAAGAGCAAAAAGCAAAAAAAATGAAACCCCTACTAATAATACTAACCACCATTCTCTCCATCCATGCAGTTGGACAGTCGACTTTTGTCGTGGATGGGCGGAGCGTGGAGGAGGGAAGTGTGACTTGTAAATATCAGTTTGGAGTGGATTTTCGAGATACGTTGAAACTGATTCTAATGGATAGTGTTATCACCTATTCAAACCCGGAAAAAACGATCATCAAAACGGAAGAGTATTCTGCAAATAGGGATGTCCCATCAGTAAAGATTGAGTACTTGACGAAAGACGGAAAGGACAGTATTGTTGAACTTTTTCGAGGCGAGGTAATGAATAGCGTTTTTACATTCGACTATGATAGTCTCCAAAGGAGGAGTCGTTTTTCTTTAAATAATTTGAAGGATAGTAGTTCTGGGTTTGAATCCGTTTATAACTATAAGGATAGTCTGATTTCTACTGGAAAAATTTCTATTCAAACAATTGAAACCAACAGTGCATATCGCTATAAGGTGTATACTGAATTTGATTCCGATGGAAGAAAAATTAAAGAATATCACGGTGATAGTATGAATGATCCATTTGCTGAAAAAATCACTTATTTATATGATGAGTTGGATGAGTTAGTTGGAGAAGTTCTACTTTCATCAGAAGAAGGAATAGATACACTTTGGTACAATAAACCACGAATGATTGATTTGTGCAATAATGAATTCAAATTAGATTACATCTCCCGTGATTTAAACAAAATGAAAAAGAAGCTAGGTGAATTGGTTAGCAAGCACGAGGCAGTTATCAAGTCCAGCGAATGCCCAAATCATAATTATCTATACAAGAGTGAGGATGAATTATTCAAAGTCACAATAGGAGATACGGAGCAGTTCTGGAAAGGATTTAGTAGAGTGGAAGTGGTTCTTGATTTCTGATTCCTCATTCCGAATTTTTAATTTTTAATTTTTTATTTCTTATTTCAGTGTTAGGATATTTTACCACAGAGTTCAGGAGATCCACAGAGTTAATTATTTGAAAGGGACTAGGGTAGAGGGGAGATTTAATAGGGTAGATTTGATAGGGTATAGGGTAGATTTTCACTGTCACACCGCCACACTGCTCTCACTGCCACACTTCTTTGAATTATCTTCGCCTTCGTGAACAACTTCGAAACTATATTAACCTTCAACGATCCATCAAAGCTCGATATGATTCGAGTGAATTTGGAGGATGCGGGTGTTGTTTGTTTCGTTCCGGATGAACACACTGCTGCTTGGTATCCTCGTTACATCAATGCTATTGGCGGTTTGAGACTTCAAGTGCGCCAAAGTGATATGGAACTAGCAACGGCGATTTTAATCAGACACGGATATATTCGAAAAAAAGATAAGTGGACCACAGAAAGCGAAGGCTTTCAAATCGGAGCAACTTGGCCACTCATCGGTTCTTTAAGACCAGAGATTCGATTGATCATCGTATTCTCCATCATCGCTATCGCGGTTGTAGGAATTACATATCGGATCATAGTGGATTTTTGATTTTTAATTTTTGATTTTTTATTTCTGAGTTAGGATATTTTACCACAGAGATTAGGAGTTCCACAGAAAGGGTATAGGATATATTTAAAAGGGTAGATTTTTTATTTGTGTTCATTTGTTTCCACTTGGGTTCACTTGTATTCACTGTCATACCGCCACACTGTCTCACCGCCACACTTGCTTTCACATTTCCGAAATCTCCCGTACCTTGGTCTTATGAAAATAGCAATAATCGGTACTGGAAATGTTGGGGGAGCGTTGGCTTCTGCTTGGGCTCGTAAAGGACACGAAATATTCTTGGGTGTTCGTGATGTGAATAGCTTCAAAGGAATAGAACTTCTATCTAATCCCAATACACAAGCACTGCCTATCGAAGAGGCAGTGAAAAGCGCGGAAATTATTTTGCTTTCTACTCCGGCACCTGCTGCTGTGGACGTTGCAAAAAGTCTCGGCGATACCACCGGAAAGATCATCATCGATGCTATGAACATCGTAATTGGTAGAGGTCCGCAAGGTTTCAAAACAACCACTGAAGCGATTCTCGCTAACACACTTTCAACTGATGTGGTGAAATGCTTTAATACCACTGGCTTCAATAACATGGCTAATCCAGTTTATGATACAACTGCTATCGATATGTTCGTTGCCGGCGATAGTGCTAAAGGCAAGGAAGCTGCAATTCAATTGGCCAAAGACGCTGGCTTCGCGGAATGCTATGTTGTAGGTGGCAATGATAAGTTTGAACTTATGGAACAATTCGCATGGTTCTGGATAAACCTAGCCATGTTCCAAGGACAAGGAAGGGAAATGGGGTTCAAGTTGCTGAAGCGCTAATTTCCCCTTCGGGGATTTCGGATTCCGGATTCCGAATTTCTGATTCCGAATTCCGAATTCCTGATTCCTGATTTCTGATTCCTGATTCCGAAATCCGAAATCCGGGATCCGGAATCATTTGTGTTCACTGTCTCACCGCCACACTATTTAACTGCCACACTTTTTTGAAATCCGGAATCCGAAATCCGGAATCCGTATACAACTTCCTTGAATTCGTATTAGCCCGGCCTTCTTATTCGCCTGAATTTTGCTCCATCAAATTAATAATTCAGGAAATGAAAAAGAAAGTAATCTTAATTACAGGTGCTAGTTCAGGAATGGGTAAGGAATCGGCTATAACCCTTATTCAACAAGGTCATACCGTGTACACCGTCGCTAGACGCATCGAACAAATGCAAGATCTGAAAGCAATGGGCGGACACCCAATTCAAATGGATGTGACGAATGAAAAGGATATTCAAAATGTCGTAGATACTATTATTAAAAAGGAAGGCAAGATCGATGTTCTTTGGAATAACGCTGGGTACGGCCTCTATGGCTCAGTAGAAGATGTGCCGGTGGATGAGGCGAGAAAACAATTTGAGGTGAACTTGTTTGGCCTTGCTGCAATTACACAAAAGGTTGTTCCCTACATGAGAGAGGCGAAAGAAGGTACCATCATCAACACTTCTTCAATGGGCGGAAAGATGTACACTCCAATGGGAGCGTGGTACCATGCAAGCAAACACGCAGTGGAAGGCTTTAGCGATTGCTTGAGATTGGAACTAAAAGCGTTTAACATCAATGTGGTTGTGTTGGAACCCGGAATTATCGTGACTGAATTCGGAGATGTGATGCTTCAGAACATCAATAAATTCTCAGCTGCTGGCGCTTATTCTGGTATTACAAGTAAACTTGTGGCCGCAACACAAAAGATGTACGAGAAAGGCCAAGGTTCGAAACCAGCGGTGATCTCAAAAACAATCGCTAAAATTGTAAACGAAACAAAGCCTAAAACAAGATACAGAGTGGGCATGTGGGCGAAACCAATGGTGTGGCTGCGTATTTACCTTGGTGACAGAATGTTTGATAAAATTGTAATGAGTCAAGTCTAAATGAAACCGATAATTCAACTTCACAATATCTCAGACATCAACAACTTTGTGAAAAGCAAAACGAATCATCCGTTGGTGGCTGTGGTGGACTTTAGTAAAGTGGATGAGTACATAGAAGACGGCACAAGATTGAGTGCCGACTTCTATACCATCATGTTCAAAAATTACTGCGCAAACAAACTGCGCTATGGAAGACAGTCGTTCGATTTTCAAGAAGGAAGCCTCATTTGCATTGCCCCAAAGCAAGTGCTGATAATGGACAACGAGATCGAAAAGAAGGACGATATGATGGGCTGGGGCTTATTCTTTCATCCAGATCTATTGCGAGGCACATCGCTGGGAAATAAGATGGATGATTATACTTTCTTCTCCTACGAAACCTCTGAAGCTCTCCATTTATCGGATAAAGAGAAACAAGTTTTGTACGATTGTGTGCAAAATATCGAAGCAGAATTACAAGAAAATATTGATACCCACAGCCAAAATCTCATTGTCACCAACATCGAACTTCTGCTGAATTATTGTCTACGCTATTACGGTCGACAATTCATTACTCGCAAGAGCGGCAACTCCAGCACAGTTAATCAAGTTGAACAATTATTAAAAGCATATTTCAAGTCAGATAAATTGGCTGAACTTGGCTTACCAACCGTGAAATATTTAGCAGACAATGTTCATTTGTCCGCAAGCTATTTGAGCGATTTGCTCAAGAAGGAAACAGGCATGAGCGCCCAAGATCATATTCATTATCACATCATAGAAGAAGCAAAAAATGTATTGCTCAACACCGACAACTCTGTAAGTGAAGTGGCATATTCACTGGGCTTCGAATACCCGCAATACTTCAGCAAACTCTTCAAGCAAAAAACCGGGCACACCCCGGGGGAATATCGGAGTCTCAATTGATTCCGGATACCGGATTCCGGATTCCGAATTCCTGATTCCTGATTCCGAATTCCGAATTCCGAATTCCTGATTCCGAATTCCTGATTCCTGATTCCTGATTCCGAATTCCTGATTCCTGATTTCTGATTCCGAAATCTGAAATCCGAAATCCGGAATCATTTGTTTCCACTTGGGTTCACTTGGGTTCATTTGTTTCACTGTCTCACCGCCACACTGTCGCACTGTCTCACTATCTTCGCGATATGAGAGCTTTCACCCATTGGATCACTTCTTCGCGCGCTGCTATGCGGTATGTGATGATCGTGGGGTTTGGATGCATGATCTACTTCATTCTCCAAAAACTACATCACCGCGATGGAGTGTCGAATTTTGAGATTTATTACAATGCTCTAGATGCTTTGCTTCATGGCAAACCAATCTATGGCGTTCCGTTCTCGGGCAATGCAGGCTATTTTCAATTTGCGCCGCTGACATTACTCTTCTTTTTACCTTTTAAGATATTTCCATATAGCATCGCTATCAGCTTTTATTACTTCTTCGTGTTGGCAGCGTATATGCTCTTCACGCTCTATCTAATCTATTATTTAGAAAAAGAGAAGGGACTTAAAGCAACGAATATCGGTTGGCTGATTTTCTTGGTGACGCTGTTTCTATCGGATCACTTTGAACGCCAATTGCACTTAGGAAACGTAAATGTGTTCTTGCTCATCGGCTCGTTCTTCGTCTACCTATTCACAGAAAGAAATCGTCCACTTTACGGCGGATTGATTCTAGGTTTCCTCATACTTTTTCAACCGTATTTCGTCATCCTCATTCCGTATTTACTTTATCGTAAAAAGGGAATGCTTGTTTTTTCGGGAATAATGACGTCTGCTGTAGCGCTTGTCGTTCCTGCATTTTTCAAAGGTCTTGAAGGTAACCTCGCACTGATTCACAGTTGGATTGATGTGCTCCG
>JBJOKO010000148.1:0-6742 GCA_046046035.1 Bacteroidota bacterium
CTCGTTCCGCAATCGGAAGTCATCATGATGATGCCTGTGAGAGTAGGCGATTATACTGACTTCTACAGCAGCGAGGATCATGCTAGAAATGTTGGAACAATGTTTCGAGATCCAGCGAAAGCACTTTTACCCAATTGGAAACACATTCCTGTTGGATATCATGGAAGAGCTTCAAGCATTGTAATTTCAGATACAGATATTCGTCGTCCGATGGGACAAGTAAATCCTTCAGATGATACCCCTCCTATATTTAAAGCATCTGGTCAATTGGATTTTGAATTGGAAGTTGCATTTATCACGTATGATGGCAAGCCTATGGGCGATCGCATCAGCACTGGTGAAGCGGATGAATATATTTTTGGAATGGTGTTGTTCAACGACTGGAGCGCCCGCGATATTCAACGCTGGGAGTATGTTCCGCTCGGACCATTTTTGGCAAAGAATTTTGCTTCTTCAATTTCACCTTGGGTAGTTACATTGGATGCGCTTGAGCCATTCCGTGTACCTGGTGTAAAGCAAGATCCAGAGGTACTTCCATATTTGAAGTATGCTGGAGATAGAAATATTGATATCAATCTACAAGTTGCCATTCAGCCTGAAAGTGCTGCTGAGACTGTAGTTTCAAATAGTAATTATAAGTTCATGTACTGGAACATGAATCAACAATTGGCTCATCATACGGTGAATGGATGTAATATCCGTTGCGGTGATATGATGGCTAGTGGTACGATTTCAGGACCGACCGAAGGTTCATTCGGTTCTATGCTTGAAATCGCTTGGAAAGGAACAAAACCCGTTGCAATGAACGACGGAAGTACACGTAGTTTTATTCAGGATGGTGATACGGTTGTAGTGAGAGGATATGCTGAGAAAAATGGTGTTCGCGTTGGCTTTGGCGAAAGCCGAGGAAAAGTTCTTCCAGCAATTCCCTTTGACTAATTAACCGTAAATAAACCAAAACCGAAAAATGAAAAAACTCTTATTGTCTCTCTTTGTAATGGCGATGTGCGCTGTCCAAATGCGTGCGCAGGAAACACCACCGGCCGCAGAAACTGAAATGTCTGAAGAGGAATTAACTCTCATACTTCAACAATATTCTGACAGTGTTGAAGGAACCTTTAAATACCAAACAGGACAAATTTCTTTGAATGGAATAGCGAACTTAAATGTTCCTGCTGGATGGAAATATTTGGACGGTCCTCAAGCTGAAAGAGTACTTACTGAAATCTGGGGTAATCCTCCATCACCTTCTTTGGGAATGTTGATTCAAGAAAATACAGGCGTACTTAGTCCGAATGCTTTTGCTTACAACATCGAATGGGAAGAAATTGGATATGTGGAAGATGATGATGCGCAGGATACTGATTATGCAGAGCTCTTGAAACAAATGCAAGTAGATGCCATTGAAGAGCGCAAAGCACGCGAGGCGCAGGGCTTTGTGGGCTACGATGTTATGGACTGGGCGAGTACTCCATACTATGATTCAAATAAAAAAGTACTTCATTGGGCGAAGGAACTTCGTTTCGATGGTGAAGATGAAAATACTATCAATTACAATATCCGAGTACTCGGCAGAAAGGGAGTGATGGTATTGAATGCGATCGGTACAAAAAGTCAATTGGAACAAATCAAATCAAGCGTAGATCCTGTTCTCGGTTCTGTTGCTTTTACAGAAGGAAATCGATACGAAGATTTTGATGACAATGTAGATGAAGTGGCTGCTTACACCATCGGTGGATTGGTAGCAGGTAAGGTACTTGCAAAAGTTGGCTTTTTTGCAGTAATCGCTAAATTCGGAAAGTTTATTCTTATCGGACTTGCTGCTGCGGGAGCGGGTATATGGAGATTCATTAAAGGTCGTCGCAAAGACGAAGACCAGTTCCCTCAAATAGAACAAAACAATTCATAACAAAAAAAACGCGCTTTTCGAAGCGCGTTTTTTTTTAATAAAAGAAATGCTGTTTCTCTTTGTTTTTCCAACCAGCTTGTGATTGGTACTGTACGAAGAAGACTTTTACGTCTGCTTGACTTTCGTAATCCACAAAGTATATCTTCTTAGAAGCCTGTGAAGCATACTTCACAAAACTCCATAATCCCTCATTTCCGGAAGCCTGACTGTCATTGTCTACTTTAAAGACCAACAAATCGGCCTGACTTTCATAGTCCACTACAAATACTTTAACGTCTGCTTGGCTCTCGTAGTCGACAGAAAAGACCTTTTGAGCGAACCCGCTCAGTGAGAATCCAATAAAGAACAACAAGATGTGTAAACGTTTCATGGTCATAAATTTAAACATAATTTTGACAGTACTAATTTAGTGCCATGAAATTTAACTTGCCACTTATTGTACGCCTAACGTTTTTTGTGATAACGTTAAGTGCACCAGTTATTGCCTTCTCCCAAGACAATAACCGTAAAATTCAACTGAATCCGGATGTGATTCCTATGGTATATCACGGAGAAACCGTGGCTCTGCGCGATTTCGTGGCTGACCCGAATTTCCCGAATGAAATTACCAAAACGGCAAAGCCAGGTTACCATCCAAAAAAGAAATGGATTCTTAACGAGAATGTGAATCCCAACGCCCTTCCTCAAGGAATGGATCCAGCGCTTCAAACGGATTATGCACTTTCAATGGGGTATCGCGAATTAGCATACAATTTCGCTGGTCTTGGAAACACAGGAGTAGATCCAGCCGATCCATCAATCGATGTTGGACCAAACCACGTTATCCAAATGATTAATGGTTCTTCTGGTAGCTATTTCAAAATTTGGAATAAACAGGGAACCCAAGTCATGGCGCAGACCTATTTTGATTCCTTCTTTGGACAACCAGGCGGAGCTGGCGACCCTATCGTTGTTTACGATGGACCAGCAGATCGTTGGTTGATGAGTGAATTTACCGCTTCAGGAAACACACTGAGCATCGCCGTGTCAAGCACTTCAGATCCACTCGGAACGTGGCATACCTACACAGTAAACACTCCGAACTTTCCGGACTATCCAAAATATTCTGTTTGGAATAATGCTTATATCGTTACCACGAATGAAAACTCCGCAGCGGTTTATGCTTTAGATAGAACGAATATGCTTGCCGGTGGAACAATGGCGACAGCTCAACGATTTACAATGACCAATTTTGGAACAATCGGTTTCCAAGCTGCAACTCCTGTAAATCTTGATGGAACAACTTTGCCTCCTACAGGAACACCTGCTATGGTAATGCGTATGCGCGATGATGCATGGTCGGGCGCAGCTTCTGACGCATTGGAATTATGGTCGTTCAATATCAATTGGACTACTCCTGCGAACTCATCACTTACGATGATTTCTGCAATGAACGTTGCTGCCTTCTCCACCGATCTCTGCGGATATACTTCATTTTCTTGCATTGATCAACCAGGCTCGAATGTCAATCTCGATCCACTAAGAGAAGTGTTGATGAATAGAATTCACTACCGCAATTTTGGTACACACGAAAGTATCGTTTGTTGCCACGTTGCCGATGTTACTGGTGGTGATGTTGCGGGAATTCGTTGGTATGAATTGCGCCGCACTGGAGGTACTTCAGGTACATGGTCAATCTATCAGCAAGGAACTTATTCTCCAGATAATACAAGCAGATGGATGCCAGCGATTGGTATTTCTGCAAGTGGTAGTATCGGTCTTGCATACAATGCATCGAGTTCTTCTGTATATCCTTCTCTTCGTTATACAGGAAGAAGAGATTGTGATCCACTTGGAACAATGACAGAAGCAGAAACAACAATCATCGCTGGTTCTGCTGCGAATGGCTCGAACAGATATGGTGATTACAACGCGATGGGCATCGATCCAACCGATGGAGAAACATGGTGGTTTACTGGAATGTATAATACTAGCTCAAACTGGAGCACGCGTATTGCGGCATTCAATATTCCTTCATGCAGTGCATCAGTTCAATTTGGAACAAATACTTCTTCAACAACAGAAGAATCTGCAAACGTTGAAAATGGTTGTGCAGATTATGTAGTAGTAACTATTCCTATTTCTATAGGTTCAGCTCCTTCAGCAGATGCAACTGTAACAGTGAACATAACAGGCGGAACGGCTACCGAAGGACAAGATTATGATTTGATCACGAATTCATTTGTTCTCGGCGGATCTACACTTACAGGAAGTGTGACTCTTCATATTTACAATGATGATTATGTAGAAACAACGGAGAGTATTATTCTTGGTTATACGTTGAATGCTGGTGCAGGAAATGCAATTCCTGGAGCAATCAATCAAGTGGTTACAATTACCATTATTGATAATGATTTGGCTCCTTCTAATGCCGCATCAACAGGAACAATTTTTAGTCAAACATTTGAATCAGGTCTTGGCACATTTACAACAGTAAATCCTTCGGGAGATACTGCTTGGCAAGTAGGAAATTCAGCTGCCGCTTCCACAAATGCATACACTGTTCCTACTACCAATGCAACGCAATTTGCGTGGTTGAATGATGATGATTGCGATTGCAATCAAAACAACGTTTCATTGTTGTCACCAGTTTTCAATTTGAGTGGATACGTTTCTGCTTCATTGAATTTTGATTCTTATTTCGAAGGAAATACATATCAAGGTGATACTGAAACAGCGAAAGTTCGAATCGCATTGAACGGCGGCGCGTTTGCTGATTTGGTAACAATCACCGCGAATGGAAATGCATGGAATAATCAAACGGTTAACTTGACTCCTTACGTGGGCAATGCTTCTGTGCAATTGTCATTTGTATATAGTGATGGTACTGGATGGTTGTATGGATGCGCTATAGACAACGTTACAGTTACTGGTGAGTCGAATGCAGGCATTCAAACAGTGGTGAATACAGGGAATGGTGATGTGGCTGCAGTTGGCGCCAACTCTACAGTTCACTTCTTTGATCCAACTACAGACTTTGTAATGGCAACTATTGAAAACACTGCGAACTATGATTTCGGATGTGTAACAGTGGAAGTAGATCGTCAAGGAAGTGCACCAACAGCATTGGCATTTGCATCGAATGTGACTGCAGAATATGCGATGTCAAAAACATTTAGTGTTGCACCATTCGTGAATGATGCAACGGGATATTCGATCACCCTTTATTACGAAGAAGCAGAAGTTGCTGCGTGGGAAGTTGCAACGGGTAATAGCAGAAATGATATTCAAATGATTCGTGTTGCATCATCACAAGCTTTTGGAGATGTTACACCAGCGAATGCTGCAACGTTTAATATTTCTACATCAGATGTGGTGATTGGAGATTTCAATGGAGATGTGACATTCACTGCAAGTTGGACTGGTGCTACGGGTTCTTTTGGTATGGGCATTTATGCAGTTGATCCAAACGCACCGCAGTCATCGTTTACAGCAGATGTTGCAAATATTTGTCAAGGCAGCGCAGTGACATTTACAGATGCATCCACAGGAGGTCCTATTTCTTGGGATTGGAGTTTTGGTGATGGTGGAAGTTCTTCAGAGCAAAATCCAACACACGTTTATACCACGCCGGGAACATACAGTGTGACATTGAATGTCACAAATACATTTGGAACAGACGGATTCACTGCGGTGAATTCTGTTGTTGTAAATGCTCCGAATACTGTAACTCAAGACTTCGTCATTTGTGAAGGCGAGAGTGTAACAGTTGGAACAAGTGTATATGCTGAGAGTGGAACGTACACTGATATGTTCCAGAATATTTCTGGTTGTGATAGTTTGGTTACAACGAATTTGGAAGTATTCTTAAATCCTGTTGTAAGCATCCAGCCTTTAGTAGAAGATACTTTGTGTGTTAATGGTAATGTTGTGGGTCTAGTGGGTGTTCCAAGTGGTGGAGTATTCGCTGGAGTAGGAGTGAGTGGTTCTAATTTCAATCCTACCACTGCTGGTTTGGGAACACATACAATTACATACATCTATGATGATCCGAGCACACAATGCTCTGGTCAAAGCACTTTAGATATTCACGTGAAGGCATGCGTTAGTGTTGAAGAATTGACATTAGAAGGGGTAACAGTGTATCCAAATCCGAGTGAAGGTGAGTTTAGCATCACAGGATTAGAAGCAGGTCAAATGGTGTCAATTTTCGACGCGCAAGGCAAGTTGGTTTATTCGAATAAAGTGACTAGTTCGGTACAACGATTAGAAGTAAAAGGACTATCAGCCGGCACCTACACATTGCGAAGCAACAAAGCAGGCAAAGAAGGAAGTTTAACATTGATTGTATTCAAGAAATAGAGTGGGAGGGATATTGGAATTGCTAATAGTGCGGCGGATGTCGTAACTTTGCACTTCCAATATGGGCCCGACCCTTGGATTCGACAGCGAGATGAATAGCTGTGTAAGCATGCAGAGCGTTTTGAGGTTTAGCTCTTTAATATCAGGCCCCAAGTCAGAAATGACAACAATTCTTACGCACTCGCTGCCTAATCACCGATTGTGATTACGCTTCATCCCGCCACATGTGGCGCGACGAGTAAGTCTCGCCAAGTGACCCCGCTCCTGGTTCTTGGCAATGAGGCTTCATCAAAGGGAGATCGTTGAAGGCGAATCTTGTAGCCAGAGACTAAAAAACACAAGATAAGTGAGGTGCTTGGTTGACTGTGGCCTGGCTCTCATCGAAAACTAATCGCAGAATAAGCATGTAGAAAGCTCAGAAATTCCTTGTTTGGACGCGGGTTCGACTCCCGCCGGGTCCACAAAAAACTGCAAGCCTTAGGGCTTGCTTTT
>JBJOKO010000149.1:0-6732 GCA_046046035.1 Bacteroidota bacterium
TTCATCTATATGCTTAGGAAGCGGGAGCTGAACGATATACCCGTCGATTTTCGGGTCGTTGTTGAGCTGCATAACAATTTCCAAAACTTCTTCTTCAGTAGCACTCGAGGGTCGGGTAATCAACGAAGATTCGAACCCGATCTCTTCGCATGCCTTCACTTTTGCTCCGACATATGTTAAACTTGCTCCATTATCACCAATTAGTACGGCTGCCAAATGGGGTCTTCTCTCCCCTTTTTGTATCATTGCTTCAACTTCGGCTTTCAATTCGCCTTTGATTTTCAACGCTGTAGCAGTTCCATCGAGAAGTTTCATAGCTAAAATGGTGTTTTTGGTCGTATTGCAAAGGAAAGGAATTGAGGGCTAATTTGGAATTAAAAAAAAGATGGTGTACAAATGACACTTTCCTATATTTGACGAAAACAACCTTGGAGATAATGAGAACAATCTACTTGTCAGTATTGCTAATCTTCGCTGTATTAGGCGGAAAGGCTCAGATTCTAACCTCGAGTCCTGCATTTCCGACTCAAACAGACAACATTACCATCTATTATGATGCTACTTCCGGCAACGGCGACCTTACAGGTGTCATTCCGATTTATGCGCACACGGGGGTAATTACCAATTTAAGTTCAAGCGATTCAGATTGGCAACACGTTCAGGGCAATTGGGGCCAAGTGGACGCTAGTGTTTTGATGACTCCACTAGGAAACAACCTACATAGCATTACAATCAACCCACAAACATTCTATGAATTAGGTGGTGGTGAAGTTGTTTCAAAACTTGCTTTTGTTTTTAGAAATCAAAATGGAACAATCGTTGGTCGCAACGCTGATGGCAGCGACATCTATATGGATATTTACCAAGATGGCTTCAATGCAGGATTTACAACTCCTGGGGTAAATAGCTCTATCGTCGCTGCTTCTACAAATATCGATGTCAACTGTGCTAGTTCTGCTGCTTCAACAATCACGCTCACCGTTAATGGAAGCGAAGTAGCATCTCAAAGCGGAGTTACCTCACTTGATTATGTTTTCAATGAATCCGCTGCTGGCGAATACCTATTGGAAATGACTGCAGACAATGGTTCAACCATCGTTACAGATCAAACTACACTTATTATTCTTCCTTCACCAAACGTGGCGGCGTCACCTTCTGGAACAATTGATGGAATCAATTACATCAATGCGACAACCGTTCGTCTTCAAATCTACGCGCCAAACAAGGATTACATTTTCGTAGTTGGTGATTTTAATGATTGGGAAATTGATTTGGATTATATGATGAATCGCACGCCAGATGGTTCAACTTATTGGCTTGACATTACTGGATTGGATGCCAATACAGAATATAGATTCCAATATCATATTGATGCTGAAGGAATGCGCGTAGCAGATGTTTATAGTGAGAAAATATTGAACAACTGGGATGATCCATGGATTCCAGCGGATGTATATCCAAACCTCACTCCTTATCCAACAGGATTAACTACTGACCCTGTTTCTGTTTTTAAAATCAATCAAACAGAATTTGATTGGACTGACGCTTCATTCACTCGTCCTCCTTCAAGTCGCCTTGTCGTTTATGAATTGCTAATGCGTGATTTCCTCGAAGATCACAACTATGCGACTTTGATGGATACTATTGATTATATCGATCGTTTAGGAATCACTTGTATTGAATTAATGCCAATTAATGAATTTGAGGGCAATTTGAGTTGGGGCTATAATCCTGCATTTTTCTTTGCCCCTGATAAATATTATGGTACACCAGAAGCTTTGAAAGCTTTGGTTAATGAATGTCATAATAGAGGAATTGCTGTGATAATGGATATCGCATTAAATCACAGTTTTGGTCAAAACCCGATGGTGAGAATGTATTTCAATCCAGACGCGGGTGACTATGGACAACCTACTGCCGAGAGTCCTTGGTTTAATGAAACACCTAAACATGATTTCAACGTAGGCTATGACTTCAATCACGAAAGCACTCAGACTCGAAATTTTTGCAAACGAGTATTGGCTTATTGGATGGATGAATACCATATTGATGGATATCGTTTTGACCTTTCAAAAGGATTTACTCAAAACAACACGTTAGGCAACATTGCAGCGTGGGGAGCTTATGATCAAAGCCGAGTAAATATTTTGAATGATTATTACTCACACATGCAGTCTGTAGAGCCCGGATCTTATGCTATTCTAGAGCATTTAGGCGGAAATGCTGAAGAAGAAGTTCTTTCAGATTCTGGAATGATGCTTTGGGGAAAAATGACTACAGAATATGAAGAAGCTTCAATGGGATATGCTAGTAATCTTTCATGGGGTAGTTATCAAAACCGTGGTTGGTCTCAACCTCGTTTGGTAACATATGCTGAGAGCCATGACGAAGAAAGATTAATGTATAAAAACCTTCAATTTGGTAATAGCAGCGGATCTTATGACATCAACAATTTGAGCACCGCTCTTGAAAGACAAGAATTAGCGCATTGCTTGTTGATTCCGATTCCTGGTCCTAAAATGATCTGGCAATTTGGAGAACTTGGTTACGACTATTCTATTAACTATTGCGAAGACGGAACAATCAATTCCAATTGCCGCACTTCACCTAAACCAATTCGTTGGGATTATCAAGATCAACAAGATCGCTTGCATGTTTACAAAGTTGTTTCTGCATTGAATCAATTGAAAAAAACAGAAGCCATTTTCTCAACTACTGATTTTGATATTGATCTTGGTGGATTTGGCAAAAGACTTCATTTGAACAGCAACACAGACAATGCTGTTGTAGTTGGTAATTTCAACGTTACAAACATCAATATGATACCTGGATTCCAACATACAGGTACTTGGTATGATTACTTCTCAAACACTTCTTTTGAAGTTACCGACCTTGGCGCTTCGTTCTCATACACTCCAGGAGAATATCACATCTATACTGACTATGAGCTTCCAGCTCCAGACTTGAATACAAGCGTTGAAGAATTGATGACTTTCTTTAATGATGATTTGATAGTTTTCCCAAACCCAACAGAAGGTTTGATGAATATCAATTTGCGCATGCACAAGGCAGGCAAAGTAAAAGTTGAAGTGGTTGACATGACAGGCAGAGTTGTTTCTGTAGTTTATGAAGGCAACATTTCAACTGGTATTCAAAGTTTCAGACTTGAGGAAACTTTACCAGCCGGACAATACCTTGTTCGTGCAGTTTCAGCAGACAATGCGGTTACGCAGCCGGTTGTCGTGTTTAATCGATAATTATTTACATTTCACAGATATTGCACCAGTGGCCAACCAACCACTGGTGCTTTTTTTAATCATTTGTTGATTTTTTCAGTAAGTGTACATTTTACACTTGCTTAAAAAAGTGTATTTTTGAAGTTAAAACCAAACAATTAACCAATACGAACCAAATTTCATGAGAAGTCTTTACTCATTAGTGGTTATTGCTATTCTAGGATTTTCATCCGTTATAGCGAACGCCCAGACCGTCTCCGGAACGGTAAAAGATGACGTTGGGCCGCTGGCCGGCGTAATCATCAAAGACATCGAAAGTGGCACTGGAGTGGCCACGGATGATGCAGGAAAGTATTCAATCAAATTATCTGCAGGCAAACACACACTTGAATTCAAGTTGATGGGTTTTTCTACAGAAACAAAAGAAGTTGTGGCAGTTGAAGGCACTGACGTCAAATTGGATGTTACCATGCTTTCTGCTGACAAAGAGCTTGACGAACTTGTAATCGTAGGTTACGGTGTTCAGCGCAAGCGCGAGGTTACCGGATCTATTTCTAAGATCGACGGTAAAGAGCTTACCAAACTTCCAGTACCCAGTTTTGAAGCTGCACTCCAAGGTCAAGCTGCGGGTGTTCAAGTTTCGCAAGGTTCAGGATTGGCAGGTAGTTCTTCTATCCTTCGTATTCGTGGTATCGCTTCTATCTCTGCTGGCGGTGACCCACTTTATGTAGTAGACGGTATTCCTATCACACAAAACCAATTCATTGGTGGTAATAGCGGTGCGATGAACAATAACCCACTTGCTTCTATCAATCCTTCAGATATCGAGTCAATCGAAATCTTGAAAGATGCTGCTGCAACTGGTATTTATGGTTCTCGCGGATCAAATGGTGTAATCTTGATTACAACAAAACGCGGTGGCCAAAAGAAAGGTTGGAACTTCGAATTCAACACTCGCTTTGGTATCGGCATGGCTGCGACTACACCAAACATGATGAACACTGATCAGTACCTTGCAATTCGTCAAGAGGCTTGGGAGAATGATGGTGGAACAGGATATGTTTGGTTGCCAGGTGTATCTTATGCTTCTGGACAAGGTGCCGCTGCATCTGCTCAAGAACGTGCAGAAAAATTTGCTTTAGCAAAAAAAATCAACACGGATTGGGTTGATGAAACTATTGGTGTTGGCATCAAGCACATGTACAATTTCGCTGCTGCTTACGGTGGTGAAAAGTCAAGAGTATATGCTGCGATGACATTCGATCACAATGGTTCTTACCTTGAAGGTAACTCATATAAAAGAATGACTGGTCGTATCAACTATGACTATGATTTTTCTAAGAAATTAAAAGTAATGACATCATTGTCATACAGCCGTGGTATCAACAATCGTGTTGATGCAGCATGGTCTGGAGGTCTTGGATTGGCGATGAGCACAGCTCTTCCATACTATCCAGTTGTATATGATAGCACTGCAATCGAATTGTTCGGAAGCAACGGTGCGCAAGTAGGTGACTACTTTATGTGGAACAATGGTTATACCAATCCAACAGCTGTTCGTGAGCAATTGAAATGGCGTTCAGAAGAAGGTCGTACAATCGCAAACGGTTCTTTGATCTATTCTCCTATCAAAGATTTGAATATCCGTGTTACAGGTTCGATGGACTACATGGACTTTAGAGACTATCGTTATACTCCAAAAACACTTTATCCAAATTCTCAAGCGGATTACGGTGAATCTAAACCAACTTGGACTACAAACTGGTCAACTTCTGCTACAGCGGATTACATTCACAGAATTAATGAAGACAACACCATCACGTATCTTGTAGGTGCTGAAGCCCAAAAGCAATCAACACAACGCTACAATCTTATTACCTATAATTTTGTTGATGGTCCAGTGAATGAAAATGATTATGAAACCGATTCAACGGTAATTCAAAAATTCATTGGTACTCCAGAAGCTTGGACTTTCGTAAGTACGTTTGCTCGTGCGAACTTCTCTCACAAAAACAAACTATTTGTTCAAGCAGTAAGCCGTCTTGATGGTTCAAGCCGTTTCGGTGTGAACAATCGTTATGGTTTCTTCCCAAGCATCTCAGCAGGTTGGGTTCTTTCAGAAGAACAATTCTTGAAAGGAAATAAAACAATTACTTTCTTGAAAGTTCGCGCTGGTGTAGGAAAATCAGGTAACGCAGACATCCCTGGTGATGCTCAATTTGGTTTGTTCTCTCCATATGACAACGGAACAACCTACAACGGCGACCCTATAATTTACCCAACAAAATTGGCTAACCCTGATTTGCAATGGGAGACAACAACAACCTACGACGCAACAGTAGAAATGGGTCTTTGGAAAGATCGCGTAAGCCTTACACTTTCTGTATATCGCAAGAACACAGAAAATGCTTTGATGAACGTAAACGTTCCACCATCAACTGGTTTCACTTCATATTGGGACAACGTTGCATCAATCCTGAACCAAGGAATTGAGTTGACTGTTTCTAGTTACAACATTGTGAAGCCAAACTTCGAATGGAAAACCGACTTCAACATTGCTCGTAACTACAACGAACTTCTAGACATCGGTGATTATACTCCTGATGCTGTGAGCGGTGGAACAAACGACTCTCGCGTTATCGTAGGCAGTCCAATCGGTTCATTCTACTTGATGCAATTCAGTCACGTTGATGCTGCAACAGGTCGTCCTGTTTACATCGACAAAAACGGAAATGAAACATTTGAATATGATAACAACCAACGTCAATATGTAGGAGATGGATTGCCAGATGTAATTGGTGGTATTACCAACTCATTCCGCATTAAGCGTTTTGATATTCAAATTCTAGCAACATATAGCCTTGGTGCTAAAATTTTCGATTCATCTGGAAAACGCCAAATGGGTGTTGTAACAGACTGGAACATGAGAACAGATCTTTTTGATCGTTGGACACAACCTGGAGACGAGGCTCACTTTGCTCGTTTGACATTGGATGAAACTACTTATGACCTTCCAAGTGGTTTCCCTTGGTGGAACACAAGTTTGTTCATCTATAAAGCAGATTACTTGCGTTTGCGTAACTTGACTGTTGGGTACACTTTCCCAATGCAAGCTGCTAGCCGCATCAAATCACTTCGCGTTTCTGCTAATGCTACAAACCTTTTCACAATTACAAACTTCCCAGGTCTAGATCCTGAGTTGGTTCGTGACTTTGAAAACGCTCAGGACCGTAACCTTAGCCCTAACGTAACTTACTTGACTCCTCCACAAGAGCGCAGTTTCAACGTATCAGTTTCTGCTAACTTCTAATCCGGATCAACATGAAAAAGACAGTAATATATATTTCTATTCTTTGCTCCGGTTTTGCATTTACCGGTTGCAATAAGTGGCTAGACGTAGCTCCTGAAAATGTTATTCTTCAGGAAGACGCGCTTAACACACCAGACGATCTTCAACGCCTACTTATTTCTTGTTACGATGTAATGGGAAACACGT
>JBJOKO010000150.1:0-6670 GCA_046046035.1 Bacteroidota bacterium
TACAGTTTCGAAACCACGATGTGGGTGAACGTCGACGCCGCGGGGAGTATCACTTGGAGGGAACTCCACTTTCGATCCATAGTCCATCAAGAAGAACGGGCTCATTCTTGTCTGTGGCATATTATATCCCGAAGGAAAAAAATTGTGCACTCGAAAGCCATCGCCAACCATGTGTGGCGCTGGGGGTGGAAGGACTTGTTGAACTGATTTTATTTTCATTGGTAGTAAGTGGTTGGTAGTAGGTAGTAGGTAACTAGTAACCAGTAACCAGTCACTAGTCGTCGGTCACCGGTCGTCAGTCGTTGATCACTTTTGGTATTCGTCTTTTGATGACATATTTTCTAGGATTGTTTTAGCGGCGGCGATTGCTTCCGGTTCGTATTGTGAAGCATTCTCTATTTTTTCTTCCAATTTTGCGTGCGACACATCTGCGAACTTATTCAAATAATCGTGATATTTTTCATTTTGTTCCTCTTCTATCCTCTCTCGCTTTTCTTGGATCGTTGATTCACTTTTGTCGATGTATGGAATAAAACGGTAATTCACATTAGAAGAAGAAAATAGAGGATTCTGAACATCCATCATTATTGAAGAAAAGAAAAAGGTTTGACCATTATTGAGCTTTAGTTTAAAATATCCGTAATCAATCCATGGTGTTATGAATCTTCTTCGATGATCAATCTTGTTTTTGTGGTAGATGCTTAGATGCTGTTCTGCTAAATGAATATCTTCAAATGTAAAGTCTTCGGAATTGTTCTTAGTTTTTATTGAAAAACGCTTTGCTTGACTATCGACGGTCAAAATTGTATTTCTATTGTGAAGGTAATACGAGATGTGCAGATAGAAAGCTGGTAGAAAAAAAACGAGGTTAAACAACAAAACGACGACTAATGATTCACGGTAATCATTAATCGTCGCCTTTCCCGTAACATAAACTAAAAGGGGGACTATTGGTATCAACGCAAGCAGAATTGCTCCCGTTTTGAAGGAGTTAAACTGATGTCGGAAGTTTATTTTATACGTTTTTGTCATGAAAGTCCTGTTATTTATTCTCCCTCATAATTCGATTCCGAATTGATTCATGGTGATCCAATGAATTTATAGCACTGATTTTAGAGGGGAAAGGGGAAAGGGTAGATTGTAGAGGGTAAAGGGTATAGGGGAGATTTTAGAGGGTAGATTTTAAAGGGATTCAGTAACCAGTATTTAGTAACTAGTAACCAGTCACTAGTCGTCAGTCACCGGTCACCGGTCGTTGGTCGCTTTATCGGTATCCAAATTTCTTCTTCTGAATTGGGGTCGTTGTTTTTGTATTTATCGCCTAGTAGTTCGAAGTGAGGTCTGTTGTCTAATTGGTATTCTGAGTTGGGTAACCATGTTCCAAAGATGAATTGAAATATACTTGGATCACTGCTTGAGCCTTTGTATTCAAATACTGCGTAAAGCCCACCGGGCAAGGTGAATGTTTCCATATCTTTTGGGATATTATCAAAATTAGAAACTTCTGCGGTCGCCCATTTTTCGAATTCATTTGTTGGTTTGAAATCTGCGAAGTGACTTGGTGAGTAGACTTGCATGGAGATCAAATCAGTTGAAACAGTATTTGAAATTTCTTTTCGACGCGGCATAAAGCTTTGCCAAAGCTCGCCTGTTCGATTGTTGACCAAACTCATCGTTAGTCTTTTTCCGATGAGTTTTTTCTCGTTTATATTTTCTATTCGAGGTGTCATGGTGTAGTGCTAATCATTCCCTAACGTCATTCGTGCATTCTTCAAAAGTCTTATTGAAGTCGCGCAGCCTAACGTAATTAAAGTCTCCATCCTTTTTTTCGTATTCTGCCAAAACCATAACATCTCTTGTGTCAAAGGTTGCCATATCAATGAAGCTTTGCAAGTCGGTCAAATTTCCCTTTGCTAAAAATAAGATACAACGCACTACTCTATCGGTTTTTAAATAGTCAGCCTTGCTAATCCCATTGATAAACATTGCTGTCGCTAGGTGAGCATTTTCACCAAAGTCTGCATGTATTCTTGCGTTAATGTCCTTTTTAAATTCCATTTCTTATGTATGAACTTTTCATTGCAATACTATTGCTATTCTCCAATAAGCTCTATAGTATAATTCTTCACGGTATCCACTCGCTTCAAATAGTCATCAATGCTTTGTGATACGTAAATATCGGGGAGGATGCCTTTTGCATTGGGCAGCTCTGTAGCAGTTGATATATGTGTATTATTTGCAGCGGAGACTACGAACTTGGAATTCTTTAGGCGAAATAAAGTTTGACCTGCTGTGCAGAATTGATTGGAGCCCAACTCCTCTCCTATTATTGTTCCCAACTTGTGTGATTTTACGAGACTCATGAAATGTCCTGTGGTTGATTTTCCATTGCCATCAATGAGAAAATAAACTTTTCCCTTGAAGCGATTCTCTAGCGGATAAATCATTTCTTCGCCGTACATAATATCCGTTTTCCCTGGATACTCCGCCTTCGAATAATAGGTGAATGGGTTTTCCATGAGATGCTGCAGCAAGTAAATACTTGCATACTGCGAACCGCCACCGTTGTATCGCACATCAATAATCAAATTCTCCACTTTCTTAGAATTAATTATTTGCATGCTGCTATCGATGAAAGACTTAAAAACAGGATATCTATCCCATTCATAATAATTGAATGAAGAGATTGTCAGAATAGCTGTCTTCCTATCTAAAATTTCGAGACACAATTCATTCGAACAAGAATTTACAGCAGGATCGTATAATTCCATTGCGATTTCCTTCGCTTTATTCAATTTGATCGCTTCACTTTTTCCTTTAATCTCAATTTCAAAACTATCAGGTAAGCCTAATGCGTAGGGAATTAATGCGGCAAAATATGTATTGAAACTTTGGGCCTTACTTGTCATGATACCCGCCTGTGCAGGAATATGGTCGAATATATCTGCAAGAAGAATGGCTGTTTGGATTCCGTTGATGCTTAAGATTTCATCTTTAACTTTTATCTTATCTGAATGAGTTGTTGGATCAATAACGAATAATTGGTTATTGATCCATCTCACGCTCAATGGGAAAGTTTTTTCTAGAGGTAAAATCGCCAGCTCATGGTAATCATTTTGCATATTCGAAGAGGCAGTGTGGGAGCATCCTATACTTGCAATGATCGCGTTGCAATACCATGTAAATTGGCCATAGGTTGTGTTATCCGTTATTAAGGACTTTTGATTTTCTATATTCTTTAAAAATTGCTCTTTCGTAATAAATTCAGTTGCATGTGGGTGAATAGCCAAGAGCTTTTGTCCTAGTTGATCTAAATCATCTTGATACTCCTTTTTGGAATAGACTTTAGAGAACTTCTCGCTTCTGGTAAGAGGTTTGAGATTGGGACTTTTAATCTTCTCAATAACATCTTCCGCATAAAAATTATCTGGGTTCATGGAGAGAGATTTCTCATAATACTCCAATGATTTGACGCTATCTTTTGCTTGAAGAAAAGCTTCGCCCATGCTGTCGTAGGCATTGGCTGAATTGGGAAACTCAGAAATAACAAGTCCGAAAATTGCGATGGCTTCCGTCACATTGTTTTCCCATAAAAAAGAGTAGCCGTAAAGAGTCAGTTCTGTCTCATTTGCGAAATCATACATATCAGCATGTTCCGCTTTGAGTTTATGATAAAGTGCTATTCTTTCTTCAACTGGTAATGCTGCGTTTTCTTTGAGCTTGGTAACTATAGATAGTTTTTTTGAGCTGACTTCAATGGTTTGTGACTCATTGTTAGAACTTGTAGATATAGGCTTATTGCTGCATGCTTCGAGCAAACAGTAACTTAGTATCGTCAAACAAACAGCAAAAATTTTAGTCATTTATTTCTATTCAAGAGAATATCTAGGTGGAAATATAAGTCCAAATAATGAATAGAAGTGCAATGATTAACACTATCACATTGATGGCGGCACTCTCTTGTCAAACTATTTTTTTAATCAAAACGCCATTTCTATATAACTCGTCTTTGATGACTTTCCCATCAATATCCCATTCTATGCAGTGACCGTGTTTCTTTCCATGCTTAAATCGAACCACAGAATTCTTCTTGCCGTTATCAAACCATGTCTTAAAGAAACCCTTATAGTTTTGATTGATAATTTTACCAGTGCTATCGGTATAGACACCGTCATTAATTGAAACCAATTCGCCCTTGTAATAACATGAGGTATGCGAGACTAATGGTTTTGCAAGGCTCGAGGTAACGCTGCAGGAAACAGGTATTGCATTTTTGTATTTCTCTTCATAGACCTTAACACCGCTCGATGTCCACATCTGCTTACTGGTCCTGCGTTCTGAAATGAAATCTTTCAATAGTACATTCCCCAAAGTGTCGTAATAAATATTTCGAAATAGAAAACCTTCATCATATTCACTTTCCATCGCGATCTTCCCATTTGGATGCCAGCATATTGTTTGTCCATCTAATTTACCGTTGTGATAATTAGATTGAGAGTATAGCTTTCCATCTTGTCTCCACATTTGGCAAACCCCCTCATATTTTCCATCTACCACAGAATAACGATACATTAATTGTCCATTCGGATAGTATTGCTCTGGGGGGTATTCCTGTCCGAGAAGACTCATGGAGCAGATTGAAAAAATGAATAAGATGATAAATCGGTTCATGCTATTTCTTAATTATTTCCATCTCAATATAGGCCTTCTAAGCCAAACCAATAAAGTAGTTGCGATATTTGAGATGGCATAGATTGTAGCATAAGAAGGTGCCCAATAACCGCCAAGTATCCAAAATGAGATAGCGATTAGAATCAAAGAAAAAAGCAGAAATAATAGGCGTAAGGCAATTGAATCGCTCATCTTATGTCGAATAATACTGAAGCCAATAAGATAAACAATTAAAGCAGGAAGGGATAAAACAAAACCAAAGACAGCCATTAATGGTAAAAAAACTAAATCCAATTCAATGTATTTAGTGTTTCCAAAGATAAAATCTCCTCCTAGGCCAATAAGCGGAGCCAGAAAGACAGTTCCTATCCAAGTGAGAATTATGTATGTTTTGCCCAAAATTTCACTTCCATTTTTTTACTACGTAGAAAATCTAGGCGGAAATATAATACCAAATAATCAATAGAAGCGCAATGATTAACACAATCAAATTGATGATTGAGTCATATCTCCGTTTTGGAATTTTGTGCTTCGGGTATTGCAAATTCCATTTTCCTATTTCTGCAAATTCGAAGAGCATTTTTGGAGTTATGGGTATTCGATTGACACGGCTGTGGGGCGGTTTAAAAAGCCCTTCGCCGATACCGGGCAGACCTTCATCTGTGCAATGGAAATACCATAAATACCCTGACATATCAACATTAAACCGCTTTGAGTAAACTTCGATTAACTCATGAAAATCCCCGCCAGTGCAGCCTAGATCATTTTCAATATCTGTATCCTCAGCAACAATAGCATGTCCTGTTTTTTCTTTAACAAACTCTATTATTTCGGTAATGGATGTCATGAAAAATTCTAGGATTAGTTGGGTTAATTAGGTTTACTAGCTTGTTAGCAATCTATTCGCCGCAAAACATGCGGAGATTAGGGTGCGTATTCTCCGCATAAATCCAGCTATAGATACATCAAAGCTTCCTTAGAGTTTTCTCCTAATTCAATGTAGCAGCTCATATTTGGACTGTTTTGACTTAGCCAATAGATCGCTTTAATTATTCTGCTTCTTAGTAAATTTTGAAAACGCCAACTTTATAAGGTCGGCCGTCTTTATTCATTCTAAAAACTTCACATTTTCCTGAGTTGGATTTTTTTGATATGCTGTCCCCCTCTAGAATTCCATCCATTCTGATTTCATATGCTATTGGTAAATCGAATTCCACGAGCCCCTCTGCAGTCTTCAATTCTATAGAATAACTCCCTCTTTTTAAGTCTCGCAACTCTAATATACTGGAGTTAATTTCAATTGATTTGAATTTGGCCAATTCCTCTTTATGTTTAAACCATTTCCACGTAAAAAAAGCTGCTGCAATTGCAATAATCGAGAGAAACAAAACTAAAATAATGATGTTGGCGCGTTTCGAAATTCCCATTGTTTCTATGCACTATTTCGTTCTCAATCTGAAAGTACAGGATATTTGCTACTTCTTCTTCAATGTATATCTCAAATGAGTGGTAGATTCTGAAGGTATCACTTCTTCGATTTGGATATCGTATTTATCCTTATCCATACCGTCAAAGAGTCGTATACCGCTTCCTAGGAATACAGGCGCAATATGTATGAAGAACTCATCAACAAGTCCTGCATTGAGGAATTGTTGAATCGTGTTTGCGCCACCTTGAATTCTTATATCCTTTCCTTTTGCTGATTGTTTTGCCTTTTCCAAAGCGCTTTCTATCCCATCATTTATAAAATAAAATGTGGTACTTCCTTCTTGAACCCAAGGTTCGCGAACTTCGTTTGTTAGTACGTAGACGTCGGCTTTATAGAGATCATTCGGCCAGCTGACTTCACCTTCTTCAAACATTCGTTTGCCCATGATGTATGCTCCAGTTCGTGAGATTGTTTCTCTAATGTATTTGCCGTCTGCTCCGTCTTCTTTGTTACTATCAATACCTAGGTGATCCCAAAAAGCTTTTTGATTAAACATCCACGAATGAATTT
>JBJOKO010000151.1:0-6662 GCA_046046035.1 Bacteroidota bacterium
CAAGTCAAGGTTCACGCTACTACAACATGGCTGGTCAAGTGAATTGGGACTGGTTGATTGGTATGGTGGACATGCCTGGTTCTGCTTACGGAGATGTACGTTTCCCATTGGCAGAAAATGCAGACAATGTATATTTCAATACGTTTATATGGAAGCCTGAGGATTACAACAATGGTTTATTGTTGTTCCAATTTAGAGAAGATGACAATGAAGATGGAGTGTATTCTACAGGAACTGAGGATATGTACTCAATTCAAGTGGCAGCCACTACTGCTGGATGGCAACATATTTCTTCCAAGTATTCTGCGCTTCCTACATTGATTAATGGTAGTCCAGCTGCTGCATTTGGTAACGGTTTGCACGAACCGAATAAATTGATTCAAGTTTCAGTTTTGTTTTTGGCGAATCCAACATCAGGATACTCAGAAACACGATTGGATTATATGATATTCACAGAAGGTGCTGCTTTAAATCCATAAAAGCATTCCTATGAAAAAAGTGTTAGTTGTTTGGTGTACTCTACTGCTCTTGGCTGGTTGTTCTAATTTTAGAACAACCGGTCTTTATGAGCAAAGTACCATAGAAGCGGATAAGCCAAATATCAATGGTTTTTATCAGCTTGCGATTTATAATGATCAAATCACGAAAGAGGTTTGGTTCACGCAAAATGCGGCATGTCTTAATGTAAATTCTCAAACTGATGCGAGCCATACTGGAGACGGTAGTATTCACATCAAATGGAATAAGCAAGCAGGTGGATGTCCGTGGCTTGGTCTCGGTATTGGCTGGGATAATTGGACTGGAAAAGATTTGACTTTGGTAAATGAAACTGCGGCTCTTTCTTTTTGGGCTCTTTCTAAAGATGGTGATATCAAAGGACTTCCATGGGCAATTGGTTTTGAGGATTACGGCGGAAGTCAAACATGGACAGGTTGCACAAGCGACTTAGTTGTTGGTGGAGTAATCACATCCAATTGGACGCAAGTAATTATTCCATTATCAAAATTCAACTTACTCAACTCCGCAGTCGATCCATACACCATCAAGCAAGTGATGTTTCAATTCGAATCATCAGGAGATGTGCTGATCGACGAAATCTCGATCATACCGCTGAAGTGAAGGAAGAAGTTTGAGGTTTGATGTGTGAAGTATTTTCGCCTACAGCCTAAAGCCTAAAGCCTAAAGCTTATAGCTTACAGCCAATAGCCAATAGCCAACAGCCAACAGCCAACAGCTAATAGCCAACAGCCAAAAGCCAATAAAAAATAAAAAATCAACAATACTCCAAGCGTCGTGAAAGTAAAGTTCTTCTCAATAATTGCAATTGCACTGTTTGTTTATGGGTGCGCTAGTTTGACTGGCATGGGCACTAGTGGTGCTGATACTGGCGGGAATACGCAAGAAGATATCAAGAGCAATGATGCTCAGATTGAGAATTTGATTTCTCAAATGACTATTGAAGAAAAAGTGGGTCAGATGACTCAGATGAATCTTGACGTAGTTGGTGTTGGTGATATTTATAAACTAGAAGAGCCTCATCGTATCGATACTGCAAAATTGCATAATGCACTTTTGAATTGGCATGTGGGTTCTTTCTTGAATTGCGGAGGTCACGCCTATAGCCGTGAACAATGGCATACGTTGATCGGAGAAATTCAACGTGTGGCGACAACAGAAACACGTTTGAAAATTCCAATCGTTTACGGAATTGATGCGATTCACGGAGCCAACTATGTTTTTGGTTCTACATTATTTCCACAACAAATTGGACAAGCAGCGACATTCAATCCAGAGATGGCGAAGAAGGCTGCAGAAGTAACTGCTTACGAAACAAGAGCTGCAGGAATTTCATGGAATTTTTCACCAGTACTTGACGTAGCGCGTCATCCAGCATGGTCACGTTTTTTTGAAACATACGGAGAGGATCCATTGGTGTGCAGCCGATTTGGTGTTGCCACTGTTCAAGGATATCAAGGAACTGCTACTCCAGTCGACAGTCTGCACGTTGCAGCATGTATGAAACACTTTTTGGGATACAGTGGAGCGCGCACAGGAAAGGATCGCACTCCTGCATACATTCCAGAAATTTCTTTGCGTGAAATTTATCTTCCATCATTCAAAGCTGCAGTTGATGCAGGTGCGATGACAGTGATGATTAATAGCGGTGAAATAAATGGCAAACCTGTTCACGCGAGCAAAGACATCTTGATTGGATTACTTCGAAATGAATTGAAGTTTAAAGGTGTTGCTGTTACCGATTGGGAAGACATCATCAAATTGCACATGAATCACCGTGTTGCACCAAGCATTAAAGAAGCCACCTTCATGGCTGTAGAAGCGGGTATTGACATGTGCATGGTTCCGAATGATTATGATTTTTCTAAATACTTGATTGAACTTGTAAAAGAAGGTCGCATCTCAGAATCGCGATTGAATATTTCAGTTAGAAGAATTTTGGAAATGAAAAAAGCATTGGGATTATTTGATCACAATGCAATGCCATCGATACAAGCTTATCCGAATTTCGGGAGTGTAGCATCTCAGCAATTGGCGAAAAATATCGCTGCAGAATCTATTACGCTTTTGAAAAATGAGAATAAAGTTTTGCCACTCAATACATCTGCAAGAGTTTTGGTGACAGGACCTGCGGCAAATTCATTAACCATTCAAAATGGGGCATGGACACGCACTTGGCAAGGTGTGGATCCACAATACAATGATGAGACAAAGAACACCATCATGGAATCTATGAAGTTGATTGGTGGTGGCAATGTAAGTTTTGAAGAAGGATGCACATTGTATGAAACTGGTAACGCTGCTGCTGCTATCGTTGCTGCCGCAAATGCAGAATACATTGTTGTTTGTCTGGGTGAAAAACCATCTACTGAAAAGCCTGGTGATATTGATGACTTGACCATGCCGAAAGCGCAAATGGATTTTGTAAAAGCGTTGAAAGCAACAGGCAAAAAAGTAATCCTTGTATTGGTACAAAATAGACCACAAATTGTAAATGAAATCGTGAATGATTGCGATGCAATTGTGTTGGCTTATGAGCCGGGCGATTACGGAGCTGATGCGCTTGCAGATATTCTTTATGGAAAAATTAATCCATCAGGAAAATTGCCATTCACATATCCGCGCCACAATCAATCAATGATTTGGTATGATCACAAGTACACAGAAACCATAGATCAGAATTTTGGCAACAATGCATTCCAACCGCAATGGCCATTTGGTTTTGGTCTGTCGTATTCAGATGTGGTGTATGAAAGTATTCGTTTGGATCGAGATACACTTGTTGGTCCGAACATTCTTAATGTATCAATTACAATAAGCAATAGAAGTGACAGAGCGGTGAAGGAAAGTGTGTTGTTGTTCCTATCAGATCGCTACGCATCGATGACGCCGTCTGTAAAAAAACTGAAGGACTTCGAAAAAGTTGAAATAGGCCCTAACTCAAGTAAGAATGTGACTTTCTCTTTGCGCAGAGCAGATTTGGGCTTTATAGGAGAAGATATGAAGTTGACCATTGAGCCTGGCGATTTCGATGTGATGATCGGAGATAGGAAGGCGTCGTTTTATTATAAAAATTACTAGACATGAAGATTAGAGCGATCTATACAGTGATGTTGGCTTTTGCTACGGCAGTTCTATTTGTAGGCTGTGAGCAATCCAATCCAGAAGATGTTTTGGGACGTCAGGGAGATGTCGTGAATTTCGCTGGAAGGAAGTGGGATATCAAAAGCAGTGTGCAGCCAGTAGGTCCGGGACCGAATTATTTTTCGAAGCTCTACAACGATGTATGGGTAGACGAAAATGATTATTTGCACCTGTCCATCACCAATCACAATGGCGTTTGGTATTCCTCAGAGGTTGTCTCGCAGGATACGATGGGGTATGGAACGTATATTTTCACGATCCAAGCTAATCCCATGGATTTCGCGAATAACGTCGTTTTTGGCCTGTTTACGTGGGACAACAACACATTTATGACCGATGGTAATAGTGAAGTTGATTTAGAATGGTCAAAATGGGGCGATGACGAGAGTGTGACGCCGTTGACCTATTCAGTTCAACCCGTGAATTTCGGAACCTATTATCCAGAGCGTACAAGAGAGATGCCTATTGATACAGCGCTTTTACGCGGTGTAACAACGCATTTATTTACTTGGACCGATACGTTGATTAGTTGGGCAAGTTATAGCGGCACCAATTATCAAACAGCCGAGCCATTTGCAGAGTGGAGTTTCGATTTGAATCACCCACCAAGAATAAAAACTGACGGAGGACAATCATCACAACCGATTGTAATACCAGCTCCAGGAAATACTACAAACACCAGAATGAATTTATGGACGCTACCATATCAAGCGATTGGTCCAGCGAATGGATTGAATCATGAGGTGGTTATTCGGGACTTTGTTTATATCCCGGGAGTGGATTGAAGTATGAAGTTTGAGGTGTGAAGTTTGAGGTGTGAAGTTTGAAGTAAAATTCATTCTTATTCTTAGCGAGGGCCTCCCTCGACAGGCTCGGGACAACGTCTCGATACACCTTCCCTTCGGGAAGGCACTCGAGGACCGAGTGATGATGCGTGTTTAGGAAAAAGGGAGAGCAAAATTGCGAAGCAATTTTGCTCTCCCTTTTTTTCTTTAGCGAAGTGCGTGCCGGTCCCCGAGTGTCTCGCCGGAGGCGAGATGTATCGAGGGGTCGCATCTAGCCTGTCAAGATTGCCTGGTGCAACCCGTGGCTCTCTTACTACTGCACAATATGATATCCAATCAACTTCCAATGCTCGAAGTCGGATATTTTCATTTCGATCATTCCTACGTTTTTAGCGTATTTAGTATTCAACACGAAGTAGTTGTTGAACATGTCATGTATGCTTTCGAACTCGACCACATTGTAAAAGAGAAAATCACCGAATTCCAAATGGTTTTTAACAGAGACAACCGTGCTTCTGCCATTCCCAAATTCATTATCCATCCAATTGCCAGCATAATGCGGATACATTGGACCGAATTCTTCAAGTATACCATTTCCAGGAAATATACGTGTTGTTAAGACTTTATGACAAATGCATCCCTCTTTTTCGTTGCAAGGTTCAGAAGTGTTTTCATAAGCATATTGATGGATAGCGTATAATTGAGGACTCTTAGCATTCCAACTAAATTCTTTTCCCGTTTCATCCTCCCCTTCGTAATCAGACAGCACTGTGAGTGTATCTATTATTCCCGTGATCTGATCTTCGTAAATCCAATAGGTTCCTTCTTTGAAATAATACCAAGCTTTCATATCCTCGAAGGATTGGTCGGCATCAGGACAAAGTCCATCATCGCCCCATACATTCTCATCATCGCATTTTTTATCACATGAGGAGAATACAAATAGTATCGAGAGATAGGAGAAGAGTAATACTAGAAAGTACTTCATTTTACTGCACAATATGATATTCAATTAACTTCCAATGTTCGTTGATTGCAGGAATCTTCCTTTCAATCAATCCTACTTTCTTCGCGTATTTGTAAGTAGTTCCACTTTGTAGCGGGTTTTCTTCATTTATAAGTTGGAATTCGGCAACATTATAAAAGAGGAAATCACCGAACTGTAAATGGTTTTCATGGGAAATGACGGTGCTCTCGCCTTTGCCATCAAAATTGTCAATCCAATTTCCGACATAATGAGGGTACATTTGACTGTATTCCATCGTCAATCCTCCACCTGGTCGAGATCTCACAGAAAAGACAGCATGACAAGGGCAACCAGGTTTTTCATTACAATCTTCGTAAGTATGGTCATTAATACCTATGGTCACACTATACCCAATCGTGCTTTCCGCATACCATTGCAATGATTCTGTTGAATCCGACAACCAAACAAGATGTTCTATTACAGTTAACGTATCAATTATTCCGGTGTTCTGATCTTGGTAAATCCAATAGGTTCCTTCTTTGAAATAATACCACGCTTTCATATCCTGGAAGGATTGGTCGGCATCAGGACAAAGACCATCATCGCCCCATGCGTTCTCATCATAGCATTTTTTATCGCACGAAGAGAGAACGAAAAGTATCGAGAGATAGGAGAAGAGTAATACTAGAAAGTATTTCATTCTTTGGGACTTTTAATTTAATTTTCCTTTAAGAGGGAAATCAAATATAATAATAATTTGGTAGTAAGTGGTAGGTAATAGGTAGTAGGTTTTAATTCTTTCATATTCAGACCGCCCCCTTCACTCCCAAAGTCGACATCAATCCTATTCTCAATCAAACTCAAAAAAGAGTTTTTTCATAATGAATTAAGATTAAAGGTTAAGAAAAATACTATTGATTTATTCCATACTCAACTAGACGCCACTCTTCGTTAAGAGCCGGAATTTTCTTTTCAATCATGCCTATATTTTTTGAGAATTTGTAGAAGACCTGATTATCATCATGAGTTGCGTCAATCTCATTATTGTATTCTACTACTTTGTAAAAAGAAAAATCACCGAGTTCCAATGAATCACTAATTGAAACAACAGTGCTGTGACCTCCTACCCAAAGATTGGAGACCCAATTGTTCTGAAAGTGGGGAAACATAAAGGGCCGGTCTTCAGAAACAATGAATCCAACTTGGGCGCGAGACTTGAAAACTAAGTGGCAATTGCAACTGATTTTTTC
>JBJOKO010000152.1:0-6658 GCA_046046035.1 Bacteroidota bacterium
GACTTCTCGCGGCACCAATAAACTCATGGTCTGTGGGAAATACCTTTGTAGGAAGCGTGGGCAGTCCCATCTTTAATGATGACGGATTGTTCTGCGGTGTTTTGATTGGAGGTAATTCTTCTTGCGATAATGATGGTATTGATTATGCCGCAGTATTGAGCTCGGCTTGGAGTACATTCAAAGTGTATTTGAATCCAACGGGAGGAGCCAAATCGAATGCTGAAGGGTTTTACCCGATTTTTCTTGATGAAGAAACTAGCGAACAATCTACTAATCCATTCTTTGTATTTCCTAATCCTGCTAAGGACTTCATTTATATTCAAAACGAATCTGAATCTGAAGTTATTAAAGTAGAATTCATTGATTCATCTGGTCGTCTTACAGAAATCGAACGACCTTCTCTTCCGATGATTGATGTGATTGATCTTCCCGCGGGGATTTATCAATTGCGAATCATTACCACTACTGGTACCGAGACTTCAAGGATTGTTAAGCTGTAGGCTTTTGGCTTTTGGCTTTTGGCTTTTGGCTTTTGGCTTTTGGCTTTTGGCTTTTGGCTTTTGGCTTTTGGCTTTTGGCTTTTAGACTGGGGGAATAAAGTTAAAAAAAACATCTTGTTTTTTACATCAAAAGTCAACCATCAAACCTCAACCATTTTTCGCGTTGACCATTAGGGTGCCGGCTACGGTGCTTAGAATAGTTGACAGTGTTACACCAATTACTGGGATGGCAAAAAGTATCGCGTAGAACGTCCCATTGCCGATGACTATTCCTTTATTGGCTCTCATATATTCTATGCTTTGACGAAATGAATATCTTCTATTTTCCAACGTGTAATCGATTGCTGCAAAGCCAAAAAAATAGGCACTTACCAGGAATGACGCTATTGCACTTAATGGTGAAATCAAAATGTCTAGCGGAGGGAAAACAAAGGCTATTACAACGTTTATTAGAAAAAGGGTGGCATTGAGTCCTAACTCGAGAAAGAAGTTGCGTATGCTCAGCGCTGAGCCTCTAATGATGTCTTTGAGTAGTTCTTCAGCGGAAAAAGTGGATTTCTTGCCGGTGATTATTTCATCCGTTTTTGAACTTAGCGCAGACATCACTGGTGACATCAAGATTAGGGTGGCGTATTTGGAGGTTTTATAGAAAACAATTAAACCTGCAATCCATCCAAAAAGTGTGATTAAGTAATGAACTAGTTTGGGAAAGAAACCACCACCATCAGCGGAGTTTAGTTCTTTAGCTAATCCGAAAAATTCAAGCAGTTCAGCGTTCAACCAATCTACTAGAGCATCAATTAGAAAGAAAGATGAGGAGTAAAGAACAGCCGTAATTACTAAAGGAAATAAGAAATAATAGCCTAGTTTATTCTGAAAGATAAACACCCAAGCCTTACGCCAATAAGGCATTGCAAATTTGAATTGTTCGAAATTCGTCATAGGGTAAAGATGAAAAAAAAAGCTCGTCCTTTGGGAACAAGCTTTCTTATTATTTCATAAAATCAGAAATGACTAGTCATCATCGCCGTCATCGTCACCATCATCATTGTTGTTGGTGTCGTTGTCATCATCATCATCATCGTCGTCGTTTGAGTCTACATCCGATTCGCCTTTGAAGTTGTCAAAGTCGCTTACTGGTAGTCCATCATTGTCGCCGCCTTCTTGATCGTCCACTTCCATGTTTTTATCAATCTTGAAGAGATAGATAGTGTCCTCGGTGCGGATTTCGAGGGCTTTGATGAATTGTCCTTTTGGAGTGACAAACGAAATTAGATTATCGTTTTCAAATCCGTTAGGATAATGAGCGTTGATTAGGTCGATATGTTCTTGACCTAATGTTTTGTAATCTTTAATAATACGCTTCAGTGCCATGTTCAGGGTATTAGTGATTTAGCAACCATGCAAATATGAGAGGAGCTACAATAGTAGCATCACTTTCGATTATAAATTTCGGTGTATGAATGTCAAGTTTTCCCCAAGTGATTTTTTCATTTGGAACAGCTCCACTGTAGCTACCATAGCTGGTAGTAGAGTCTGAGATTTGACAGAAGTAGCTCCAGAAAGGCACATCGTGCATTTCCATATCTTGATAGAGCATTGGAACAACACAAATTGGGAAGTCACCGGCAATACCACCTCCGATTTGGAAGAAGCCAACGCCTTTTCCAGCAGAGTTGTCAGTATACCATTTTGCTAACCAAGTCATATATTCGATTCCGCTCTTCATTGTAGAAGGCTTTAGATCCTCTTTTATGCAATAACTGGCAAAAATGTTACCCATTGTTGAATCTTCCCATCCTGGACAGATGATCGGAAGGTTTCTTTCAGCGGCAGCAATCATCCAAGAGTTCTTAGGATCAATCTGATGATATTGATCAAGCACGCCGCTCAAAATCATTTTGTACATGTATTCATGTGGGAAGTAGCGCTCGCCTTTGTTATCAGCGTCTTTCCAAAGCGCATAGATATGCTTTTGAAGACGACGGAATGCTTCTTCTTCAGGGATACATGTATCTGTAACACGATTCCATCCTTTTTCTAGCAAATCCCATTCTTCTTGTGGAGTAAGGTCGCGGTAGTTAGGAACGCGTTTGTAGTGGTCGTGTGCCACTAGGTTCATCAAATCTTCCTCAAGGTTTGCACCAGTGCAAGAAATGATATCCACTTTACCTTGACGAATCATTTCTGCCAAAGAAATGCCCAGCTCAGCTGTAGACATTGCTCCTGCAAGTGTGATCATCATTTTTCCACCTTCAGTGAGGTGAGCCTCGTACCCCTTAGCAGCATCTACCATTGCGGCAGAGTTGAAATGGAGGTAATTGGTCTCCATGAATTCACGAATTGAAGCGTATTTGCCCATTATCTAATGTGTTGTTTTTTTGCCGACCAAATTGTGGTCATAATTCAAGCGGCAAATATGAAAAATTCAACGTGCCAATTCGTTGTCTTGGAAAGTTTTCTGAAAAATTTTTTTTAGAAGCGGATTGCCTCGTCCTGCAAGAGTTTCACCAACCTACGGATAAAGAAACGTCGAATTTTTTTATCAACTTCTTTGTTCAAAGGCTCAATAAGTATGTATTGGAACTTCAATTGAAGGACATCTTTCTTCACAGAAACGGTTTTTAGCTGACAAGTTCCAGGTTGAATTTCATGCATATGAGGACCTAAAATTTCAATCAATCTTCGTTCGAGAGCGTCAATGTCTGAAACAATCATCGGGTCGACCTCAAAATCAATGCTGGTTCTTTTTAGCTCCCTTCTGGTGTAGTTGATGATTTCACTAGAGAATACCTTGTTGTTTGGTATGTATATGATGTCATCGTCATCATTCAACAAGTGCACATTCGTTAGCGTAATGTCTAGAATCTTGCCTTTGTTGCCATCAATAGAAACTTGATCGCCAATGGTGACCACCTTAGCAAAGGTGAGGTACATCCCATTTATCAAATTTGAAATGTAGTCTTTGGTCATCAAGACCACTGCTGCCGCGATCAGTGAGAGGGTTGTGATTGCTTCTTTCACTGATATATTGAACAGAGAAAGCAATATCACAAAGGCCAACAAGAAGTAGATGACCTTCGAAATGTGACTAATCCCAATTGTGAAATTATCACGCTTCTTACCATTTTCGGGACGGTAAGTAAGAATAATGATTTGACGTGTAGCTTCTACGGCAAGAAAGGCTAGTACCGATCGATAAAAGGTATGCTCGAAAACAGGAGGTAAATTCACCACATTCGTTAACTCAGTGTACCATTGATTTAGGACAATGATCACCACCAAGAGACCTACGGTCAATAACAATCGTGGGATATTAATGTGCATTTTTATTTGTCGTAATAACCTAGTATTTCTAGAACATCTTTTGGCTTCTGTTCAGGTGCAAACTCTTTGTATCTGAACTTCCCTTTAGGGTCTTTATCTATCAAAATATGTCTTGGAGAAGGCACTAGGCAGTGGTGAATTCCACCAAAACCACCGAGTGTTTCTTGATATGCTCCAGTGTTGAAGAATCCGATGTATTGCGTTTGATCTGGATAATAACGTGGCAAATAGATAGCATTGGTGTGCTGCTCTGAATTGTAGTAATCATCGCTGTCACAAGTCAAACCACCTAGGAATACACGCTCATAGTTTTCTCTCCAATTGTTGATTGGTAACATGATGAAGCGCTTGTTTATTGCCCACGTGTCAGGAAGAGTGGTCATGAATGATGAATCAATCATGTTCCATTTCTCTCTGTCGTTTTGTTCTTTTTGATAAAGGATCTTGTAAAGGGCACCTCCACTTTCACCAACAGTGAATGAACCAAACTCTGTGTAGATGTGAGGAACTGGAACACCTGCACTATCACAAGCGGCCTTCACTTGGCGAAGAATTTCAGTAACCATGTATTGGTAATCAAAGTTGAATACCAAAGAATTTTTGATTGGGAAACCTCCACCAATGTTGAGGCTATCAAGTGTTGGGCATAATTCGCGGAGCTCGGTGTACACCTTCAAACACTTGTTCAACTCGTTCCAATAGTAGGCTGTGTCCTTGATTCCTGAGTTGATGAAGAAGTGAAGCATTTTCAGCTTCAAGTTTGGATCTTCGTGGATATGCTTTTTGTAGAAACGAGTGAGCATTTTGTACCCAATACCTAAGCGCGAGGTGTAAAATTCAAACTTAGGCTCCTCTTCAGATGCGATACGAATTCCGATATTGAGGGGAGATTGCGTCTTTTCTTTGAAGGCATTCAACTCATATTGGTTGTCAATCACTGGAAGAATGTCTTCGTAGCCGTCTTCTTTCATCGCTAGAATGCGGTCTACATATTCTTCTTTTTTGAAGCCATTGCAAATGATTCGTTGCGTTTTGTCCAATTTTTTCATTTGTGCTAGACGACGAATCAGGTCGATGTCATAAGCAGATGAAGTCTCTAGGTGAACATTGTTTTGCAACACTGTTTCCAGAACGTGACGGAAATGCGAACTCTTCGTGCAATAGCAGTAGTGATAATCTCCTTCGTAGCCAATCTCTGCTTTAGCAGTGGCGAACCAAGCTTTAGCACGTTGGATGTTTTTTGAAATCTTGGGGAGATAGGTAAATTTTAGCGGAGTGCCGTATTTCCTAATTAAGTCCATCAGTGGGATGTCGTGAAAGAGTAGCTCTTCGCCATCCATTCTGAATTCTTCTTGAGGCCAGTCAAATGTCTGCTCAATGAGATCGATGTACTTTGTCTTCATTATATCCTATCGGAGATCTGTTTTTTTTATGAATGCAAATATAACCAAGGACAGAACTGATTTTTGATTTCTGATTTTTGATTTTTTATATCACACCTCATACTTCACACCTCAAACTTGATTTTCCATCAACCATTAGCCATCAACCCTTAGAACTCCCTCGTATGATCAAAGTATCCTTTGGATTCAACCTTGTTGGAGAAGAAATTGAGGAAAAGTGCGGCGAATATGATGAATATGACAACTTGGCAAACCACCAACAGCTTTCCCATAGTTGCTACTGGGTAAAAGTCGCCAAAGCCAACCGTGGCTCCGGCGATAAAGCTGAAGTAAATTGGATCGAACCAATGTGTGAAGGCTTGATTCAAATAATTACCTGATGAATAAAGCACGGCAAACGCAAATACCACTTCAATATAGTTGAAGAAGAGAAGTAACATGGAGCGACGATAGGAGCGGGGACGGGAGAATATGTCTGAAGCAAAAATCAATGTCGGAATGTGCAGCAAAGTCTCAGTCATAAACCAGATAACCATCCAAACTAGGAAGTCATTGTCTTGTTGGCCGGTGTATACAATAGTGAATGCAAAAGCTATTTTAAAAAGAACATATATGTCGACCGTGATTTCTTGATAGAGTAATTTGCGGCCACCGATGAAATGTTTGATGTAAATTCCAGGAAAAAGAAATTGCGATAATCCAAGAAAGAGACGTAATAACTTTTCAAGTCCTATGTCTTCTTCTTGCTCATTATTCCAAATAGAACGAATATTGTGAACGCGTTTATCTATGACACTTCTAGCAGAAATTTCAGAGGATGGATTTTTCCCAAAAACTAATTTTTTGAAGAAATGTTTCATGCTAATTTTTGATTAAAGCCATTTTTTCTTTCGGAAATAAAACAACATACCAATCACGGTGAGAGTCATAAAGCCCATGATATAGAAGTACCCATTTTTCCAATGGAGTTCAGGCATGTTGTCGAAGTTCATTCCGTATACTCCGACTATAAATGTGAGCGGAACGAATATAGTCGTAATTACGGTTAATACCTTCATAACTGTATTCGTACGCATGTTCAGCGTGCTGTGATGTAGGTCGAGCAGATTGACTATCATCTCTCGATACATATTCAGATTATCTGATTCATAAATGATATGATCATATAAGTCGCGGAAATACTTGGCGTTTTCTGGCTCCGATTCATTCGCTAGGCTGTTGATTGCTTCTTTCAATGGATCGATGCTTCGTTTGAAATCGAGAAGTTCTTTTCTCAATCCCAATATTTGATACAGCGTATATTCATTAGGACGCTTAAGAACTACTTCTTCTAGCTTTTCGATTCGAGTGAAATAGAGTTGCGAAACTTTGATGTAATTATCAATAATTACATCAAGTAAAAGATATGCTAAATAAGCCGCATCCTGC
>JBJOKO010000153.1:0-6601 GCA_046046035.1 Bacteroidota bacterium
TCTTTTTGTCTACGTAAACGAGCTTCTTCAGCAATTCTTTCTTGCTCTGCTTTTTCAGCAGCGAGTTTTGCCTCTCTCTCTTTCGCTTCTTCTTCACGCTTACGAGCGGCATCAGCAAGTGCGTCGTTATTATTTTTAGCTTCTTCTGCGGCCAAAATCTCATCAATGGAAGCAATACGAGCGTGAGGGTATTGAGCTTCTTTTACAGCAAGAGCTTCTTGGTATTTACCCTTTGATTCTGCCCATTTCTTTTCTGTGTATAGCTTATCGGCTTGTGTAACCAGATCGTTGAATTTTTTTTCGATTTCTTCCTTCTCTTTATTCGCTAGAGCATCGGCGTCATTTTTCTGCTTGTCTTTTTCACGCTGTGCAAGGATGTCTTCAATTTCTTTGATACGGTCTTTTGGTGCTTGTTCTTCTGGCTTAAGGTCCTTAGCTTCTTTGTAGTTACCCAATGCAGCATCTAGCTTGTCCTCTCCTTTGTTTTTAGCGCCGAGAGCCATCAAATCATTGTAGCGTTGTTCCAGCTGTTTCTTTTTAGCCTCATCCGCAAGCATTCCATCAAGCGCAGCTTGAGCTTTTACGATTTGATCTTTTGGTTCAGAGATAGAAGGGAATAGTGCAGATGCAGCGCGGTATTTATCGATACAAAGCACGTAGTCTTTGTTATTGAATAATTTATTAGCCTCGGCCATCAAAGCGTCGTACTCGCCCTGTTTCTCGGCATTCGCCATCAATTGTTCGATCTCGTAAAGCTTCTCTTTCGGAAGTTTTTCTTTTGGTTTTAAATCTTTCGCCTCAGTGTATTTTTTCTTTGCCTCATCCCATTTCTTCGACTTGATTGCTGCTTCACCTTCCACTAGAAGTTTGTCATATTTAGCGTTATCTGCAGCCAATGCCAGTTCTGCATCATAAGCTGCTTTTGCCGCATCGTATTTTTGTTTTGCAGTTGCATCTTGAGGGAAAATCTTCAAGGCTTCGGTGAATTTATCCATCGCATCCTTGTATTTCTTCTCAATCATGCGCTGATCACCTTCTTTCACCAACTTATTGAATTCCTCCATCATCTTATCCTTACCCTCTTCTAGAGACTTTAAGCGTTTTAACTCAGCCTCAATTTTCGCCTTCATGTTGTTTGCATAAGGCTCATCATATTCCATGGAGTTAGTTTGTGGAGAAAAGGCAACTTTTCCCACAGGGTCTTTCATGATGTCTGTGTTGAAACCCTCTTGCATGTGAAAAAGCATACCTGGTAAATCCATTTGGAAACCACCTGCTTTGTCTTCTTCTGGGATATTTCTTGTATCTATTCTAACGATTTTTGAAACGTAATCCACCCTAGAAAACTTAATGTCGTAGCTATATCCCAATTCCAATCTAAATTCATACTTACCGCTTCCGCCGGTATCATAAACGTCGAATTGCTGACCATTTTTGAAAACGGTCACTTGGCAATTGTCAAGTTTTTTTTGCGTCTCAGAATCCTTCAGGGCACCACGAAGTAATAGTTCGTCTTGTCCGAAAGCGCTTTGAATCAGAGTGGTAGCTATAATGATTAAGAGGAGTCGTAATGAAAGCTTCATGCTTTGTCGTGGGGTTTTTCCTTGTAACTTCAAATATAATCCGAAATTGTCAGGTATATCCCGTGGTAAACGTAAAATTATCAAATTAGTTCGCCTTGATGGTAGAAGGCGGAAAGTGGTTGGTTATAAGTGTGTTAGGTGCGGTTTTTCGGTGTTTTATTTAATTAAATGGAAAAACTTGTTTATTTCTGTTGAAAACGTGGACAACTTGCTACTTTTTCTGCCCTTGTAGAATCCCCTCAATTTCTTGGATTTTTTCTTTGGGCAATGACTCCTCAGGTTTTATTTTCAATGCTTTGGAATAATATTTTTTCGCCGCTTTCCATTTCTTTGACTGCATGGCCTTTTCGGCTTTTGATATCTCAGAATTATATTTTTTATCTTGAATGCTTTTGAGTCGAGCAAATTCGGCGTCGATTTTCGCCTTCATTTTGGTGTGATAAGCTTCATCATATTCTAAGGAATTATTTTCAGAAGAGAAATAGACTTTTCCAATAGGTTCTTTTAGAATTTTTTTATCAAAACCCTTTTGCGCTTTAAAAAGGGTTCCTGGAAGGTCCATCATGTACCCACCTTCTTGTTCTTCAGGAGGGATATTGGTTAGATCGAATTCAACTATTTTTGAATGATAATCAACCCTGCTAAATTTGACTCTGTAAAGAAAACCGAGTTCTAAATGAAGTTCGTACATGCCTGTTATTCCTGTTTTTACAGAAGACTCTAATCGGCCATTTTTGTAAACAGTTACATCGGAGTTTATTAATTTTTCTTTAGTATCGAAATCCCTTAAAAAACCTCGGATTAGTAGTTCATCTTGCCCAAATGCGATTTGGTTAAGGGTGATAGCTAAAATTATAAATACAAACCTCACAGGAATCTTCATTTTTGTTTTTTAGTTTTTATCTAAACGCTTCAAATATAAAGGAGAATTGAATCTCGGGTGGAGGAGTTTGTGTAGCTTTATCAAATGTTATTTGGCGAAGCAAATTGATAGATATTATGAGATTTAGTTACTGGGAAGCATCCTCTTTCTTGAACAATATTGATGACCTCATTATTGGAGGTGGAATTGTTGGAATTTCAACTGCATTAGAATTGAAAAAAAATAATCCTGAAAGAAATGTTGTAGTTGTGGAACGCGATCCTTTTTCTGCTGGCGCTAGCACGAAAAACGCTGGATTCGCTTGCTTTGGCAGCGCTAGCGAACTAATCGACGATCTTCAATTGATGTCGGGAGAAGAGGTTTTTAATTTGGTAAAACGACGCTATTCCGGATTACTGAATCTTCAAAATCTCTTGGGAAAAGAATCCATGGATTACCTGCCTTGCGGTGGCATCGAACTTTTTCGAAAAGGCGATGAAGAGTTGTTTGAACAATGTCTGAATAAATTGGATTATTTGAATAATCAACTGGAAAAAATTCTAGGTTTCAGACCTTATTCTAAAATGGAGGTTTTACCAAGTTTTGAAGGCAGTAAAAAATTCATTGGCGGAATTTTCAATAGTCATGAAGGCTCTATCAATTCTGGGAAAATGATGCGGGCTTTGATCGCAAAAGCACAATCAGTGGGTGTCAGATTTATCAATGGTTTGAACATTCTGAACGTAACTCAAAAATCAAATTCTGTCTCCGTCGAATGGGATGGATATACAAATGAAGTGAATAGAGTTTTTGTATGTGTGAATGGTTTTGCGCGCACATTAATGCCTGAACTTGATGTGCGTCCAGCAAGAAATCAAGTAGTCGTAACTTCAGAATTATCAACGCCAATTCCCGCAGGAACATTCCATGTCGACAAGGGCTATATATACTTTAGACCAATTGAAAACAGACTACTCATTGGAGGTTTCAGAAATACAGATTTGCTTAATGAAGAAACAGCGGACTTCGGATTGACTGATACTATTCAAAGCAACATCAAACAGTTTATCGACGATTATTTATTACCCCAAAACAGTTACTCGTTAGAATACAAATGGTCGGGTATAATGGGACTTGGTCCAACAAAAACAACCATCGTAAAAAGGCACTCCAATAATATTTTTATTGGAGTTAGAATGGGAGGAATGGGTGTCGCAATTGGAACGCTGGTTGGAAAAGAATTGTCTGAATTAGCTGCGTTGTAGTATTTGCTTTTCTGCAATCTTTACAGCAATTTTTTCTCCGTCAATTGCTGCGCTAACAATACCTCCGGCATAACCAGCTCCTTCACCACATGGATAAAATCCGGTGATGTTTTCGTGTTCCAATGTTTCTGGATTTCTTGGAATTCGAATAGGCGAGGAGGTGCGTGATTCTGTTGCCACTATTATTCCATCGGGGTGCAAATAACCTTTGATTTTTTTACCAAAAGCTTTGAAACCTTGCTTCAATGTTGTAGCAATAAAGTCTGGAAGAATTTCATGCAAATTCACGCTAACAATTCCCGGTTGGTATGAACATTCAGGTAAGTCTTTCGATGTTCTATTAGAGATAAAATCGTTGATACGTTGTGCTGGCGCTACTTGTGTTTTACCGCCTGCTTCCCAACATTTTTGTTCCACTGATTTTTGAAATTCCAATCCTGCTAATGGACCAAATTCGTGAAAAGAAGGAATATCTTTCCATTCCACACTTACTACGATTCCTGAGTTAGCCCATGGATTATTACGCTTGCTAGGAGACCATCCATTTGTGACGATTTCACCCTCTGCCGTAGCGCATGGTGCAATGATTCCACCAGGACACATGCAGAAAGAGTAAACCGCTTTGTTGTTTATTTGCTCCACCAAACTATAAGTCGCTGGAGGCAAGAATTCACCTCGATCTTCACAATGATATTGTATCTGATCAATGATATGTTGAGGATGCTCAGCCCTTACACCGAGTGCAAAAGGTTTGAACTCAATAGTGATTTTTTTCTTATGAAGTAGATAGAAAATATCTCTTGCACTATGGCCTGTAGCAAGGATTACAGATTCGCCAGAAATTTTCTCTCCATTTTCACAGACAACTCCTGAGCAGTTATTTTTCGGGTCAATGATAAAGTCAACTACTTTATGATTGAATAACACTTGCCCTCCACACTCGAGAATTTTTTCTCGCATGGAAGCAATGATTTTCGGAAGTTTATTTGTTCCTATATGCGGATGCGCTTCTGTGAGAATTGCAGGGTCTGCCCCAAAGTGAACAAGGGTTTCAAGAATAGAAGCAACATCACCGCGCTTTGTACTTCTTGTATATAGTTTACCATCTGAATACGTGCCAGCCCCGCCTTCGCCAAAACAATAGTTGGATTCAGGATTTACGATATGTTCTTTATTAATAGCAGCAAGGTCTCTTCTGCGCGCTTGCACATCTTTTCCTCGTTCAACTATTATAGGACAAAGATTATTCTCGATTAACTTAAGTGCCGCGAACAGGCCTGCAGGTCCTGCACCTACAATTACAACCTTAGGTTTGTCACCCACGTTGTGATATATTTTCTCTTGAATAGGAGGTGGAATATCTTCCCCCGCAGCAAAAACCTCTACGCGCAAGTTGATTTTTACTTGACGTTGTCGAGCATCGATAGATTTTCGAAGGATTCGGATTAGATCGTTTTCACCAACCTCTGAATCGGTTGCTTGAATTTTTTCTAGGATAACGTTGCGATCTTCTGATTCATCAGGAAGAACGACAATAGAGAATTGTTTAGGCATAGCAGTCGGTCTATTCAACCAAAATTTGTTCGGTGCAAAGAAAAGGATAAAAGGCGTATGTCGTAAATTCGAAAGTTTTCTTTAGTTTTAAAGTTTACAAATACTCACTCCATTTATGAATAAAGGACATTTTGTTTCGAAGTACATTTTCATCATGTGCGCTTTTTTGGGCTTGACTAGTCATGGGTTTTCCCAAGAAATGAATGAAGAGGTTGCTTATGTGTCTAGCTCAAGCGGCTGGAATCCGAATGCTTTGTATGTCCAATTCGGTGGTATTGAAGGCGGCAGATACACAACAGATTTCAATTTGATAAAGCGATTTATTGATATCGAAAACATGCCGGGTGTTTTGGAAAGTGATTTTAATAATCTAGGTTATTACTCTATTGGAATGGGCGGAGGAGTTCAAGTGATGCTCTCACATCCTTCTAGGAGAGGACAGGTAGGAAGAGTTGCGTTCGATTGGCGATATGGAGTTTTTGGGGGAGATCAACAATTGGCGTATACGGAATTCAATGAGCAAAATTCTTTCGCTTATGATACACTTGTTTCAGTTGCAACTCAGCAAGAGTTTATTATCGATTCAGTGATGGCTAGAGATTGGAGTGTGTCAGCACGCACAACTATGATTGGTGTGAAGACCGAATATATAGGTCGTGTGATTTCTAGACGACGTGCAGAATTTTATTTGGGTATTGGATTGAGTGCTGGTCTGCTCACAAATGGATCGACCGAGTATCGCTATTCTGAATCTTATTTTACTGAGGTTCGAGGAGAAGGATATTTTGGTGGATATGATAATGAACCAAAGGAAGGCGTCAACTATTCCATCAAACAAGCGAATGGAGTTGGTTGGTTGGCGAGTTTTAATGTGCCTGCTGGGGTTAGCATTAACCTAGGGAAGAAGAGAGATTTTTGGAAGAGGTTGTATTTGAATTATGAATTAGCACCATCGTTAACATTAATGAGCACTCGAGATGGAGGAACGATTGTCAGTTCGGGATTCAATTTTGTTTCTGGATTAAGAATTAACTTGTAATAAAAAACCCCGCGAGTTGCGGGGTTTTTTTTTGAGTGTTTTTAAGCTTCAGCTTTCGCTTTTGGCTTAGGTCCTCTCTTACCTTTCGGTTTTTGAACAACCGCTTTGGGAGCAGTTGATTGTCCAGTTTTCGGGCCTGGTTTTTTCGATCCAGGTTTGTTTGTACTACCTTTCGGTCTCCCCCGCTTGCCCTTTGCAATTTTACTTGCATTAGAGCCTTTCCCAAGGGTCGAAATGATGCTGTCTGCTTTGGTTGTAACCTTAGCTTTGCGGCCTCGAGGACTAGATGCTTCTGCTA
>JBJOKO010000154.1:0-6597 GCA_046046035.1 Bacteroidota bacterium
CTATAGGTGTTCCTGTTTTTAGTGATAAGGAAAATAAAAACGCCGTAGATATTGCCACTAAAGCTATTTCCTATGCAAAGCAAAATGGCTTCAACGTCGTAATCGTCGATACCGCAGGTCGTCTTGCCATCGATGAAGAGATGATGACGGAGATTGAAAATGTTAAAAAAGCAATCAATCCTACCGAAACACTCTTCGTTGTTGACGCGATGACTGGTCAAGATGCTGTAAACACAGCTCGCACCTTCAACGAGCGTCTTGATTTCAACGGTGTTGTTCTTACCAAATTAGACGGTGACACACGCGGTGGAGCTGCTCTTTCTGTAAAATCAGAAGTTAACAAGCCCATTAAATTCGTTGGTACCGGCGAGAAAATGGATGCCCTTGACGTGTTCTACCCAGAACGTATGGCAAGCCGTATCCTCGGTATGGGTGACGTTGTATCTCTTGTAGAAAAAGCACAAGAACAATACGACGAAGAACAAGCGAAGAAGCTCGAAAAGAGAATTAAAAAAGACCAATTCGACTTCAATGACTTCCTTGATCAAATTCAACAGATCAAGAAAATGGGTAGTGTGAAGGATTTGATGGGAATGTTACCTGGTATGGGAAAAGCCTTGAAGGATGTTGAAATCAGCGACGACGCATTCAAACATATTGAGGCTATCATCCGCTCGATGACTCCAAAAGAACGCACCAACCCAAGTGTTTTGGATATGTCGCGCAAAAACAGAATCGCTCGTGGTAGCGGACGCACTCTTGAGGATGTAAACAAACTTCTGAAACAGTTTGATCAAACCAAACAAATGATGAAGATGCTCACCAACAAGAGTCAGGTGATGAATATGGTGAAGAATATGAAAGGCATGCGCCCTAGATAAATATCATGGAAGCTCTATTTACTACAGATTTCAATTTCCCAAATCAAACTGCAGTTTACCACGGTAAAGTGCGTGATGTATACTCCATTGGACAAGATACTTTGGTAATGGTAGCCAGCGATCGTATCTCCGCATTCGACGTTGTATTGCCACGACCGATTCCTTATAAAGGCCAGGTCTTGAATCAAATCGCAGCGCACATGCTCGATTCGACTTCTGATGTAGTTCCAAATTGGAAAACCAGTTCACCTGATCCAAACGTTACAATAGGAAAACGTTGTGAGCCTTTCAAAGTAGAAATGGTTATTCGCGGGTATCTCACAGGTCATGCTTGGAGAACCTATAAAAGCGGATTACGAGTTCTTTGTGGTGTCGCACTTCCTGAAGGATTGAAAGAACACGACCGTCTCCCCTCACCTATCATCACGCCAACAACCAAAGCGTCTGAAGGTCATGACGAGGATATCTCAAGAGAAGAAATTCTTGCTCAAGACATAGTGTCTGAAGCAGATTATATCATCATTGAAGATTATACAAGAAAGCTTTTTCAAAGAGGAACAGAGATCGCTGCAAAGCAAGGACTGATTCTCGTTGATACAAAATACGAATTCGGAAAGTTGGGAGATACTATTCTTCTAATGGACGAAATTCATACTCCTGATTCATCTCGTTATTTCTTCTTAGAAGGCTATCAAGAGAGACAAGACAAGGGAGAACAACAAAAGCAATTGAGCAAAGAATTCGTTCGAGAATGGCTCATTGAAAATAATTTCATGGGCAAAGAAGGACAAACTGTTCCAACCATGACCGATGAATTCGTTCAATCCGTTTCTGATCGTTACATCGAATTGTACGAGTTAGTGACTGGAAAAAAATTCGAAAAACAAGATTACTCCAACGCACACAGTAGAATCGAGAGCAACGTGCTTGGATGTAAGCTATAGGCTGTTGGCTGTTGGCTGTTGGCTGAAAATAAAATAGAAAGGTCGGAAATACTATTTCCGACCTTTTTTTATTTCAAAAAATATTCGAACTTGTCTGTTCTTTTCAAAGAAAAGCCAATAGCCAATAGCTAACAGCTTACTTGCTTCCCAAAACTGTTATCGTTCCGGTATTCTCGTAGACCTTTCCATCGTAGCCTACAGCTCTGTAGTGATAGAAATAAGTACCGTCAGAATTTTCATCCCTTGGTTTCCATGTATCGTAGCTATCATCGAAATCATAGATCTCGTCTATGTTATCTAGGGTAGCTTGAACATCACCGTAGCGGTTGTATATCTGCATGCTGAACTCTTCAATCCAGTTACCAATAATTCTGTACTCATCATTTTTGCTATCCGCATTAACAGTCACCACGTTTGGAATTGTGATAGCACTGAAATTATAGATTATCAAATTCTGAGTTGTTGTTTCTGTGCAGCCATTCAGATTAGCAGTAAGAGAAACAGTATAGAAACCATTGGTGTAATATGTAGAACTTTGAATATCGTTGATATCATCAGTTGCTACAGTTTCACCATTTCCGAAATCCCAAACGAAATCAGTACCATTTGAATTACCATCGAAAATAATTGTCAATGGTACCATTCCTTCCGTTGATGAAGGTGCAATGCTTACGTTGATTTGAGTAACTGTTACCGTTGCTTGATCCGAACCAGAGCACCCGTTAGCGTCTGTTCCTGAAACTGTATAAACAGTAGTTGCAGAAGGGCATGCAGTTGGTGTAGCTGTATTTGCGCCAGTAAGAGTTGCCGCTGGTGTCCAAGAATAACTTGTCAATCCTGTCGCACTGAGTTCAGCACATTCGCCTTCGCAAATAGACGCTGGATTAACAGCATTTACAATTGGAAGAGGGTTTACAACTACTTGAACTTGATCGGTATCTTGACAACCAAATTGATCCGTACCTGTTACAGTATATGTAGTAGTAGTATTTGGCTGAACAGTTGGAGATGTTGATGCAGAGTTAAAGCCCGGAGCAGTCCACGCATAACTTGTAGCGCCTGTACCGGTGAGCGTTGCAGAAGCACCAGCACAAATCTCTTGATCATTTCCCGCTCCGACATTTGGAAGTGTGTGAACAGTTACATTCAACGTTTCTTCAGAAGTACATAATCCCACTACTGTATAAGTCACAGGGAAAGTACCTACACCACTCGTTAATGGATCAAAGATTCCAAAATTCGCATCGATGATTCCTGCACCTGACCAAGTTCCTCCTGCAGTATTTGCAATTAAAGCCTCTGAAGCTCCGCCTTGGCAGAACGAACCATCAGATAAGATTGTAATAGCAGGAACTGCCTCTACAGAAATCTGACTATTATCTTGGCCTGAACAAACACCTGTGATGGTATATGTAACGGTTGCTGTTCCACTGCCTGCAGTTGATGGTGTGAATAATCCAGAAGCATCTACACCATCCCCTGACCAAACACCGCCAGCAGTAGCGGCAATCAATTGGATTGGATCGGATTCAATACATATTGGAGCAATATCAATAATCGTTGCATCAACTGAATTGTTTACAGCAATATCAATTGTCGCATCGCCAATACATCCTGAGCTCACGTCATAAGTAATAGTGAAAGTTCCAAGGCCAGCAACTGCTGGGTCAAAAGTTCCATTTACAGCATCTGTTATACCTGTCCCCATCCACGTTCCTCCTGGAACATTAGATGATAGATCTAAAGGCGAAGCTTCGATACAGAGTACTCCAGGATCATCAATTGTAGTAACAGGTGAATCTTCTACAACAATTGTAATATCATCGAATCCACTGCAATAGTTGTCGATATTATAGGTAATTACAAATTCACCCGCACCGCTTACTGTTGGATCGAAAATACCTTCTGCTGCATCCGTGATACCCGTTCCAGACCATACACCGCCAGTTGTAACCACTGATAGATCGACTGGAGTGGCAGTACCCAAGCACAAAACACCCGGATCAACAATCGTTGCATTTGCCGTTGGCCAAACAGTAATTTGAATTGTAGAAGAAACTGGGCATCCACCGATATTCACTGTGTAAGTGATCGTTTTTACACCCGAGCCAGCGGTTTGAGGATTAAATAATCCTGTAGATGCATTGGTTATACCAGTACCCGACCATGTTCCACCTGTTGGTGTTGCAGAAAGATTGAATGCAGGGTCGAACTGGCAATAAAATGAGTTTACTGGAGTAATGACAGGAGTGGCGGCAACTTCATAAATTCTTGTTTCAGAGTCAGAAGAGTTACCTCCGCAAACAGCGCCAGGGCCGTTACCTGTAATTGTCAAGGTAAATGTTGTATTTACAGTTGGACCAGGGTTAACTGTTGGAGTCAATGAAGTGGTAGCACCTGGAATTGTAACAATTGGAGAAGCAGACCATTGGAAACCATTTGTGTAAGGAACCGCGGAACTTGAAGTAGCTGGTACGGTAAAAATGGATGCTGTTGCTGCCGAACAGCTGTTGTCGTTGATTGGAGAGTTATATCCCGCAGGTGTGGTATAAGTAATGGTTTGAGGATTCCCACAAAGGTCATTTCCCACAAAAGTAATTGTTGCATCCGTTAGAGCTCCAACATCAGCGCCAACGCAGTCATAAATTTGAACTTTCCATCCAGATCCAGAAGCATCGCAACCATTAAGTGGAGCCCAGTTAATCAAAGTATTACCAGTACCGTATGAATCATATGTACCAGTCAAAGGCACTGGTGCTGTACAAACGTTTAAATTTGGAGAAGGCTGATCGGTAAAACAAAGATTACTGATATCATTTCCACCATTACAAACACCAGGACTTGGTGAAAGCAATATTGTTGGGCTGCCGCAAGTAGTAGGACCAACAAAATAAAAAGCAATATCAGAGACGAATGTGTGCGTTCCGCTGAAACACACCGTAATTTGAGTTGCATCATTCACCAACATTTGATCTGGCGGTGGATTGTAATATGGTGTTGCCGTTGCATGAGTAATTTGCCCATTAAGAGCCACGGAGCCACATCCATTGGGAATTGGGTTTACGTTAACGCTAGGATTCGTTAACACTTCCGCCACCCAAGCGCGCTTACAACCAGCAAAATCACCATTGCTATCAGTGATAGTTACTCTATAGCCACCTGGCGCCAAGTTGGTTATTGTTGATGTCTCAACATCATTTTCGGTAGAAAAGGCAACATAGTTATTTGCAACTGTGCTGTACTGAAGCCAAATGAAATCATACGGCCCCACACCACCCGTTGGAGTGGCAACAAGAGTACCCGTCTCACCAGTGCAATAGAAATAAATACTATCGTTGGTTGCTCCATTTGTATACGCAGTAAGAGATTGACCTGATTGACCAACTGCAGTAATCTGTGCGTTAGACCAAATAGATAAACCTAAACATAGGACTAGAAGTGATATCTTTCTCATAATAAATGATTAAAGATTGTTTTTTGAAAGAAACTCTTCAACTGAAATATGCTTTCCATCCTTAAGAAGGACTTCCGAAATATTCATCAACATGAATGCTTTGAGATAGACATTACGATCAAATGAAGTTAATTTCACTATAAAATCTACTGAAGAACCTTCGTTTGTGAATCTAACAATCGGCGAGTTATCATTAGCCCATTCAGTAATAGCATTCAACTCAGTTTGAGTGAGTACTTGATCCAAGTTGAACTCTAGTAATACTTCCGAGGTTTGAGTATTTTTCTCAAACACTTTAGTTACTTCTATTTGATGTTGACCAAATAGAGTTATTCCTAGTAAGGCAAAAACGATAGAAGAGATTGTTTTTTTCATCTTGCTTATTTTAATCCTAAAACTGTTATTTCTCCAGAATCACTATATGTTTTACCATCATAGCCTTTTGCTGTATAGAAATAGAAATATGTACCATCCGAATTTTCTCCGTTTGGAGACCATTTTGAATAAGAATCATCCTCATCAAATATTTCATCGATTGAGGTTAACGTCGCGATAAGCTTACCGTTTCGGTTGTAAATCTGTAATTCAAATTCTTCGATCCAGTTACCAACAACTCTATAGAAATCATTATCACCATCATCATTGGCAGATACTACGTTTGGAACAATAATATATGATTCATTGAAAATGATGATTTGATCAGTAACTGTTTCTTCGCAACCATCCAAGAACGCCGTCAACGAAACAGTGTAGAAACCTTCATTAACATAGGTTGTAGATACATTTGATGTTGTTTGATTGTTGTTTATTTCTTCGCCATTTCCGAAATCCCAAAGAACACTTTCACCATTTGTTGAAGGATCGAAAATTATTGTTGCAGGAACCATTCCTTCAGTTGACGAAGGACCGAAACTAACATTAATCTGTGTTACGCCGACTGTAACTTGAGCCGAACCAGAACAGCCATTAGCATCCGTTCCAGTAACAGTGTATGTAGTTGTTGTAGCCGGAGAAGCTGTTGGACTTGAAGTATTTGCTCCATCTAGTGTAGCTGCTGGTGTCCAAGAATAACTTGTCAAACCAGTTGCAGACAAATCAACTGACTCATTCTCACAAATTACAGTTGAAGAAGACGCTGATACGTTTGGAAGTTGATTGACAGTAACTAATACTGATTCAGTCGATTGACACCCTGCTGCGTTAGTACCAGTGACCGTATAAGTTGTGGTGATATTTGGCTGTGCAGTTGTGTTTGCACTTGAAGGGCTGTTAACGCCTCCTGTCCATGCATAACTAACCGCGCCTGAAGCTGTTAAGT
>JBJOKO010000155.1:0-6526 GCA_046046035.1 Bacteroidota bacterium
TTTACAATGGAGCGTTTGGACTGGTGTCTAGAATTGGATCTTCCATATTTGAAAGTGGCAGCCCGCATGCACAAAGAGTTTCCGGAGCTTACTGCTGCAATCATGAGTCATAAAAAACCAACTTTCGTTTCTATTCCAAGTGATACAAATCCAGATGAAATAGAGAAAGTTGACTACGCTACTTATTTATACTGTGTAGTGAAATATCCAACTCGTGTGGATGAGTTTTCTATGCCTGACTTCAAGAACAGTATTTTCGATGGAATTTCAGACCACACCTTGGGCAATGCTGGAGCGCTTTTCGCTTCTGCTCATGGTGCCAAATACCTTGAAAAACACTTCACGCTTCGTAAGTCATTCCAATATGAAACCGAAAAAGCGCACTTAGGCTCTATGGATATGAACGATTTGATGGAAATTAAGCAAACTGCTTTTGAATTCGAAAGAATCAGACAGGTGCTTAATATGGATAAGTAAAATGCTACAAGAAGCACTATCTCTTACAAGACAATGTCTTTCATCCCGAACAAGGAGTCGAGAAGAGATACTTGCAGGCAAATGTCTTTTAGATAATATGTCTTATCGGCTGGATAGCAGCGCTGCCAATGACCGATTAATTGGATTCAAAGAGACTTTTAGAATATTAAAACGAATGAACAGTGTGGGCGATTGCGCTCACACTGTCAAGTCGTTTACCAAATCAAATAGCGCCGTTTTATCTGGTGCTTTTTCGAACGAAAACGTAATTATCGATTATGTTTCGAAATCCACAGGATGCTCTCCAGATTACTTTATCTCGAGAGATTTTTTAGGTGGAAAATTCGCAAACGGAAACAAAGGATTGATATCATGGTTCTTTTTTGCTGTTTCTGTTTCCTTCAGTTGTTTTTTTTCCAAGAACAGAGCCAACAAAGCACTCGTTATTCGTGAAGTGGCTGAATTGGCGTGGCTTTTAGACTTTCTTTCGAAGAACAGTATTACACATCTCTATAATTTTTTTCCCTATGAAAAAGATGCTAATCTCATTGCTCTCGGTTGCAAAAGCAAAGGCATAAAGACCACGCTAATTCCATCTAGTGGCCCATTGAGATTGCACAATCACACCATGGTTGCAGATGAGGTAGTTTTTGTAACGCCTTATCATTATGAGGAGTTCAATTCGTTATTAAAGGATACTATTTTATGTGACAAAATTTTGAAATGGGTTCCCGAAAAAGCATATACCTACATTGATAGATATGCGGGAAAATCATTTGAAGAAAAAAAATATGTGTTGGGTTTCTATTCCCACGGCAGCTGGCTGCGAAGCGAACAAGGTCATTCAAGTGATGGACTGAATCTCTTGGAATCTGAGGAGCGAGTTCTTAGAGATCTGAAGAGATTTTTGGAAGAAGATTCACGTTTTTCAGTTATTGTATTTACGCATCCACGTGAACGAAACGCTTCTATAATTACTCAAACTGAGAAGTACTATTCTGATCGACTTCCTTCCGGTAAGTTCACTTTAGCAAATAGCAAAACCAAAACTGCTGAAGCCTTTGAATTGGTTGATATTGCTGTTGCTGCGTATTCTTCTATTGTTTATGAGCGATTATTCTGCGGTTTTAAAATGATTATTGGAACCGAGGGAATCGAGGATTTTCCAATGAAAAATTCGAGTCTAGAAAAAATCAGTTACATCGGTTATGAAAGCATGAAATCAATGCTTTTGCAATTCAGCGAAATGTCTAAGGAAGATTTTTTTAGTCAGTTGAATTTGATTGAATACAGATACACTTCATACAATCAATGGTCATGAAAGTACTTGCTATTCTTACCCGTTTCAAACATCATGGAGAACACTCGGGCTACAAACAAATATTGAAATATATCAAGCCAACTTTCGAACTTGGTATTAATGAAGATGATGGAGTTAACGTTGGGAAATTGAAATCAAAATACCAATGGTTGTTTGAGTGGGAATCTTTGCGTTTCCGCAAACACGTTGATTTAGTGCACGTGATGTATGGTGAAGATTATCTGAGATTTTCTCCTTATTTGTTTCGTAAAACTCCTGTCGTAGCTACGTTTCATCAACCAGCAGCATCTCTGGAAAGAGAAATTACTCGAGGGGATTTGAGAGGTAAAGTGGGAAGATTAACACATCTCTTTACAAAGAATAGATTCGATAAACTTTCTGCTGCAATTGTGACCGAAAAGTCTCAAAAGCGCGTGTTGATGAAGGTAATGGATGAGAGTAAAATTCACGTCATTCCTCTGGGGGTTCACCTTTCTCATTTTGTCGCAGCGTCTCAAGGCTTCTCTCACGAAGGAATAAAGCAAGATCCAAATCAAATCGTTACGATAGGAAATTGGCTTCGTGATTGGGATATGTACAAAGATGTTGTTAGGCAATGTGCAATCACACACCCACAATGGAAATTTCATCTTGTGAATCGTAGAATTGAAAGACCTTTGCGTGATGAATTGAATGCACTAGGCGTTATTTTTCATGATAATATTTCTGATCAAAACCTCAAAAAACTGATTTACACGAGCTCGATTCACTTTTTACCTGTTTTGGAAGCTAGCGGTAATAATGCCCTTTTCGAGAGTCTCGCTTTGGGATGCAGGATCGTTTTGACCGACGTTTTTCAAGGTGATTTTTTTATAGAAAACCCAGCTGTAGTGCTCCATCCAAAAGGAGATGTTGACAATACCATCGATATTTTAAAGTCACTCATGTCGGCTTCTGAAATCGAAAAGGAAAAAGTTTCCGACCTTTGTAGAAGTGTTTCAAAGAAGTATGATTGGGAAGAGGTGGCAAAGCGAACACAAGAGGTATATAAATCTTTACTAAAAAAATGAGAATAGCAATATTCGGCCTAGGTTACGTGGGCGTGGTTAATATGGCCTGCTTTTCAAAGCTTGGCCACACTGTTTGGGGTTGTGATGTGAAATCACAAAAGGTAGATTCTATCAAAAATGGAATTAGTCCAATCCATGAACCAGGTGTTGATGAACTTCTTCAACAGGGCTTGGCTTCAGGCTTAGTGAATGCAAGCACAAATGCAAAAGAAGTTCTGGACAATGCGGATATCGCTTTGATCTGCGTTGGTACTCCAAGCGCGGGTGATGGTAAAGTAAACCTTGATTATACCATCAATACTACCTTAGATTTAGTCGAGTATCTTAAGAATAACGATCGCAATTTTACCATCGTTTATAGAAGCACAATACCTCCTGGAACCATCGAGGAGAATGTACTTTCTCACTTTGAAAATTGGACGGGAAAACATAAACCAAAAGTGGCTTTCTTGCCTGAATTCCTCAGAGAAGGAACTGCAGTAAAGGACTTTTTCCATTGCTCTAGAATAGTAGTAGGATCTGAAGGTGAGGAGCCGAAGGAGTTGAAAGAACTTCTCTCTTTTGATGCAAATATTCCTCTAGTCTTTACCGATTACAAAACAGCAGAGTTTGTAAAGTATGTCGACAATGCTTTCCACGCAATGAAAATTGCCTTCGTTAATGAAATCTATTCACTAGGTTCTTCCTTCGGAATTGATGTTCAAAAAGCAAACGACATTTTCTTGATGGACACGCATTTGAATGTTTCAAAAAACTATTTGCGTCCTGGACTTCCTTTCGGGGGCTCTTGTCTGCCTAAGGATTTGAGAGCTATTCAGTATTTCGCTAAGCGAAATAATGTACAAATACCTGTGATCGGAAATATCATCAATAGCAATTCTATGTTACTCGATGGTATGCTCGAAAAAATCATTGCTAAAGGTGCAAAGAGCGTGAGTTTGTATGGCCTAACTTTCAAGAGCGGTACTGATGATGTTCGCGAAAGCCCTATGCTTCGATTGCTTCATGCTCTTGTCGAAAAAGGTATTGATGTGAAAGTATATGATCATGATATCAATCTGACAACACTTCGAATAGAACAAGCAGCTGTAGTAAAACATGTGGTTTCTGAGGCAGAACAAGCTTTTGCTAATGCAGAAATCATCATAGTGTGTAAGAAAGGATTTGAAGAATACACTGCATGCATCAATAAGAATGCATACATTTTTAATTTTTATTCTTTGAAAAATTTCAATCTTCCTAATCCACAGGAGATGCTCTACTCATGAAGATACTCGTCTTAACTGATGGAATAACACCGTTTGTTACGGGAGGAATGCAGAAACATTCCGCAAATCTTGTAAAGTACATGATCAAACGTGGACACCAAATTACTTTGGTGCACTGTGTGACAGGCAGGGATAAAATTCCTACTCAAGATGAAGTGCGCGAATCGTTGGATTTGAAAGGAAACGAATTGCTTACCGTAAAAGGATATCGTTTTCCGAGTTTGGGTTCTATGCCAGGCCACTATCTAAAAGAATCATACGCATACTCATCCTTTATCTACAAGGATTTTGCATCTACTCTGAATGAATTTGATTTCATTTATGCCAAGGGATTTTGCGCTTGGACCTTGATCGAGAAAAAGAAGAAAGGGGAGAAGATGCCACCGATTGGTGTGAAATTCCATGGCTATGAAATGTTCCAACGCCTGAATGGTTTCTCCCAAAAAATACAAGCTTGGATGCTTCGTGGGCCTGTCAAATGGAATAACAAAAATGCAGATGTAGTATTCTCCTACGGTCCCGGAATCACAGAAATTATTGAATCTATTGGAGTTTCGAACAAGAATATCATTGAAATACCGAGCGGTATTGATAATTCATGGCTGGTAGAATCCAATTCAATCCGCAAAGGTCCTCTCCGTTTTCTGTTCATTGGTCGTTATGAAGTCAGAAAAGGCATCGAGGAGTTGAATCAAGTAATTTCCTCGTTACCGCAATTGGAGGATGTGGCTTTTGATTTCATTGGTGAAATTCCAATGTCTAAAAGATTAAAACGATCAGACATTACTTATCACGGTATTTTGAAGGATGCTGCTTTGATCCAATCAATAATGGATAAATGTGATGTATTGCTTGTGCCCTCTCATTCGGAAGGAATGCCAAACGTCATTTTAGAAGGGATGTCCCGAGGCATGGCTACTATTGCTACCAATGTGGGTGCAGTTCGAGCTTTGGTCAATTCCGAAAATGGGTATGTTATCAATGTTTTGGATCAACAAGAGTTGAAGCAAACTATTGAAAAAGCTATCCATTTGGGTCGACAAGATGCTTTCGAAAAGGGGGAAAGAGCGCAGAAAATGCTAAATGACAAATTCCGTTGGGATAAAATAGCCGAAGAGACGGAGAAACAACTTGCTACACTGCTGCGACTTTGACTACTTTTGTTGGCCTTGACAACAACATGAGCGGTACTACTAAAGTTTATTTTCCTAATCTAAATGGATTGCGCTTTTTTGCCGCCTTGGCTGTGATTATCACGCACATTGAGTTGCTCAAGCTTTTCCTTGGTTATGAAGGCATATGGATTAATCATGAGTGGCTTTCTCATCAAGTTCCTCTGATTCCTGTACTTAAAGGCGAAATTCATTGGTTGAGTCCGTTTGTATCCAACAGCGGCGCTATTGGTGTTGTTTTCTTTTTTGTCTTGTCTGGCTTCCTCATAACGTATCTACTCTTCGTGGAAAATGAGGTTCAGAAATGTATCTCAGTAAAGGCGTTTTACATAAGACGAATCTTAAGAATTTGGCCACTTTACTACTGGCTCGTCATCTTGGGTTTCGTTATTCTACCAATGTTTACGCTATTTGATGTGCCAGATCAAGCAATCAATTTGACCAAACACTATTGGCCAAATCTTTTGTTTTTTATCTTCTTTATTCCAAACGTGGCATTTTCAATGTTCACTCACGCAGTGCCCAATGTGGGCCAGCTATGGTCGATTGGGGTGGAAGAACAATTCTATTTGATTTGGCCTTGGATTGTTAGGAAGTCCAAGAACTTCATCAAAACAATGGTGACATTTACTTTGGTGCTGCTTTTAATCAAGGCTGCGTTTCTACTCTACGCTCAAGGTAATGATGCTGAATGGGTCAAGTCAGTGAAGAAATTTTTGGCTATGTCAAAGCTTGAAAGTATGTCAATTGGCGGAATCGGCGCTTGGATTCTATACTCGAAAAGAGATGATCTATTGAGATTCATTTACCATCCTATCGTCTTGACTCTAGCGCTAATTGGGATTCCCACACTCATTTATATTACTCCATTGAGCTTACAAAATGTGGTTTACCTCGCATACAGCGTATGCTCAGTCATCATAATTTTGAACTTCGCGGGGAATGGAAAACTTAAAAACATACTCGAAAACAAGGTGTTAGATTTTCTTGGGAAAATTTCGTTCGGAATTTATATGTATCACATGTTGGTGGTAACATTGGTTCTTAATCTAAGCAGAGATTATCTCAAATTGGGATATTTCCCCGATGGTGCAATTCGACGTGAAGTAACACTAGGTGAAAATATCCTTATTTATGCCCTAGTCATTGGTTTAACTGTATTGCTAGCCTCTTTGAGTTACCTTTACTTCGAGAAGAGGTTTATAAAAATGAAATGGAAAGTTACCAAAGTGGTCAGTG
>JBJOKO010000156.1:0-6513 GCA_046046035.1 Bacteroidota bacterium
GGTTGATGGTGTAGATATGTTCACCCACACTCAATTCACCTTGTGCAATTACTTCTACAAGTTCACCAAGAGAGTTATACATTTTGATGGAAGTCACTTCTCTTTGATTTGCATAGTATTTCAACGTTGCTGATTCCTTTGCTGGATTTGGGAATAAACCAAAAACAAACGTTTGATTCAACTCGTTGATGCCAACTGAATTTCCAGTGGTATCGGATGCAGTGATATTGATGTCATCAAGGAAAATGTTATTTCCGCCGCGACCAGTAAATTCAAATTTCACTCTGAATCCATCAGTCATCCAGTTTTCATTTGTCAGGATCAACGTTTCACCACCCCACTGAGAAGTTAGGGTTGGAGTAAATTGTGCATTTGTTGCATTACCGGTTGGCAAATTAGTAGCACCAGTCATCGTTCTTCTAACACTCCAAGAATCCCCACAATCGCCAGTTACGGAAATTCGCAATCTATCTTCTGTTTCAGTTAATTTGTTTGCATAAGCCCATCTGTAGCTTAAGAAAATAGTATCCATTCCAGACATATCGTAGGTTGCGCTTAGCAATTCATCGATATTTTCTTGAGTAGTATTGCTAAAATTGCGAAGTTTCAAAGACTTGTCGCCAGTGTATGATGCACTTGGTGTGATCTCCCAAGTCAAGTCTTGATTATAATTGAATCCAGCCCAATCACTGTTTGGCCATGTGTTCTCGAAACCTTCTTCAAGTGGAGGAATATTTTGACCGTATCCAAAAACAGTAATCAGATTAGGCCATTCCTCAGTAAGAGTTTGTGTACCATTGCTCACTGTCATTGACACCGTGTAGTTTCCCTCCGTCTCGTATATATGAATTGGATCTTGGAATTCATCTGGATCTGTTCCAGAAATAATAGTACCATCACCAAAATCCCATGTCCATTCGATAACACCGTGATAAGAAGTATCGTGGAAACGGAACATCTGACCTGCGCAGCCTACCGCGTATTCCACATTGAATTGAGCTAAGCACAACGCTGGATTCAACACTCCAGTTTCAATCAAATTCGCTTCAGTAATTAATTGATTTCTGTCCGCAACGCTACTCAAAAGCGCGGTGCGCATTCTAGTGCGTTGTCCTTCTGTAAACATACGTGAGCAATAACTATACTCCATGTAATTCTGAACGTTGTCAATAGCCGATCCGCAGGTAGCACCATCAAGATCGCACATAGTCCAGCCTTCAGTATTTGGGGTGTCATCAACATTATCATCAAAATCGCAGTTATTCGGATCACCAGGGCTATTTGTAGGTCCCCAAGTATGCATGAGGTTAAGCCAGTGACCAGTTTCATGAGTTAGTGTGCGGCTCCTTGAAATGGCGCTTGTTCCAATAGAACCAGTGTAGTCATGACGAAGTACAATACCGTCGGTGCTTTCGCCCCAATTGCCATTTACTGTACCTGGAAGGAAAGTATAACCTGCTGTGCCATCACCTGCGTCTGCGCAGACCCAAATATTCATATAGCTATCGCGAGGCCACATTGAAAGCGCTTTCATTTGGTCGCCACCTTCTGTAGTCAATTCACTTTGAATTCGGTTAATTCCTGAATGGCAGTTTCCGTCTGGGTCAATAGAAGCAAGTCTGAACTCAATTCCGATATCCGCTGCTATTCCCTCAAACTCCGTTACAATAGAAGTAGTATCCGCATTTAGTTTTCTGAAGTCGCGATTCAAAATTTCAACCGCGTCATAAATCTGTTGGTCCGAAATGTTTTCGCTACCACCATTGTGAATGATATGAAACACCATTGGAATAATATAAACTGTTTGTCCGCCTCCACGTTCCTCGCCATAAATGCGTGTTTCGTCTTCCAATTGCTGATTTGCAGCATCCGCAGCATGTCTGCAATCAGGACGGTGCTGGAAGAATTTATCTTGCATTTGAGTATGACCACAATAGCGAACATTGTCCGCTGACTGCGCGTTAGAGAGAGAATAAGCCCCAACAATAAGGCTTAGGAGAAGTAAATGTTTTTTCATAGCAGGTTTCTCAAAAATCCGTAGGGCGGTAAATATAGGCCCCATTTCAAAGCACATTACTATCCCATGGGTAAAAACCCTACGTAGGAATTCAATCTTAATACGGTATTATAGCTCATCATCTTCACCGAAAATCTGATTCATTACATCAGAAAATTCGACCGTTCCATCCATCACACTCTTGCCCAATAGGCTGTATTCCGCCAATCCGTGCAACACAAACTCCATCATAAGGAGCTTCTCACGATCCGTTACGCCTGGACAATATTTGCTTACTATTTCATCTAATATAGGAATGCTATAAAGCTGTGATGAGTAGTCCTTATCGCTCAAATCACGCAATAATTCCACTTGATTGTCCGAAAACCACTGAATCATCGGATCGTATGGACTTTCCGCCTTTTTTCGCTTAAAAGTGTCAGGATTTGGGAATATTTGAGGGAATTTTCGTCGAATTGCCTGTCCAAGGAGCCTCATTGCCACAAATTGTGGTCCTTCTTGCTCTCCTTCGTAAACAAGCTCCACTTTACCCGTCACTGCAGGAATAATGGCCAATAAATCGCCAATTCGGGCGTAGGTGCGCTTTTCCTTATTGATTATTGCGCGGCGCTCAGCGCTCGACATCAAATTTTCGTATGCCGAAATCGTCAATCTTGCTGATACCCCGCTTTTTTGATCCACATATTCAGACTCCCTAGCTTCAAAAGAAACCATCTCTACAAGCTCAGATACCAAAGCTGGAACAGCAACTCTATCTCTTTGAGCCTCCGGAATATGGGCTTCCTGCAATGTAATTTGCTGAGACAATTCAATGGTGCGCGGATAGTGTGTCAAAATCTGCGATTGAATTCTATCTTTCAAAGGAGTAATAATAGATCCACGGTTGGTATAATCCTCTGGGTTTGCTGTAAACACAAATTGAATATCCAAATCAAGTCTCAATTGAAATCCACGAATCTGAATGTCGCCTTCTTGAAGAATATTGAATAATGCCACTTGAATACGTGGTTGCAAATCCGGCAATTCATTAATTACGAAAATGCATCTATTGCTTCGAGGTACCAGTCCAAAATGAATTACTCGCTCATCGCTGTAGCTCAATTTCAAATTAGCTGCCTTGATAGGATCAACGTCACCAATCAAATCGGCCACGGTAACGTCCGGTGTAGCAAGCTTTTCAACGTATCTATCCTTTCTATGAAGCCAAACAATTTCTGTATGGTCTCCTTGCTTTTCGATTAGGTCCTTAGCGTATTTCGAAATTGGATTAAAGGGATCATCATTCAACTCACTCCCATTAACAACAGGAATCCATTCATCCAAAAGCGATGTCATACTGCGAGCTATTCGAGTTTTCGCTTGACCACGAAGTCCAAGCAAATTCATGCTATGTCCACTGAGAATAGCGCGTTCGATATCCGGAATTACGCTGTCTTCATAGCCCACGATTCCTTCAAAAAGTGTTTCTCCTGATTGCAATTTGGCAATCAAATTATCTCTCAACTCTTCTGAAATGCTTTTCGATTTATACCCAGAAGCTTTCAGTTCTCCTAATGTGTGTATGTTCATTTTCTTCTTTTTCTATTTCGTTCGTAATCCAATAATATTCCATCACCGAGTCCTGTAAGCCCCGTGAATAGCGCCTTTCCATTATTTGCTTCCGTGAAGTCATCTACAAATTCTTGTAGATAAGGATCATCCGTAAGCATGAAAGTGGTGATCGGAATTTTCGCTTTGCGACATTGTCTCGCGAGGTTGAGACATTTGCCTACTATATATGGGTCGAGGCCAAAAGAGTTTTTGTAATACTCTCCATTCTCTTTAAAACAAGATGGCTTACCATCGGTGATCATAAAAATCTGTTTGTTGCCTGCCTTTCTTCTTCTTAAAATATCCATCGACAACTCAAGCCCAGCAACAGTATTGGTATGATAAGGTCCAACTTGTAAATAAGGAAGGTCCTTGACCATGATAGGCCACGCATCGTCGCCAAAAACAACAATATCCAACGTGTCTTTCGGATAGCGCTTCATTATTAATTCAGCAAGTGCCATCGCGACTTTTTTCGCTGGAGTTATTCTGTCCTCTCCATATAGAATCATGGAGTGAGAGATGTCAATCATCAGGACAGTAGAGGCTTGTGATAGATTTTCTGTTTCAAAAACTTCCAAATCACCTTCAGTCAATTGGAATTCATCTGTTCCGTGATTGATTTGTGCATTGCGCAGCGATTCGCTCATTAGTATTTGCTCCGGTTTATCACCAAAAACAAATGGTCGAGTAATCTCAGTTGCTTCATCCCCGCTTGAGGTAAACTTCGTGCGGTGCCCTCCCCTGTTGGTCTTTTTCATTTTACCAAAGAGTTGTTCTAGAGCGCGTTGACGCATTGCTTGTTCGGATTTGCCGGTCAAACTAGTACCACCACCTTTACCCTTTTGCAAATCATCTTGAAGAAATCCGCGGCGTTTTAATTCTTGCTCAAAATCATCGCGGGAGTATGTATCAGAGAAAAGTGGTTGTTGTTTATCAATCTCTTCCATCCAATCCAAAGCCTCATTGGGATCACCCGAGGTATAGTTCAAAAGCTCGATAAACAAAGGCAAAAGGCGATCAAACGGCTTTCGCTTATCGGTTTCAGGAATGAATTCAGAAAATGTAAATCCGAGCATAATTAGAGAGCAAATAGAGATGCACTAAGATACAGTAACAATCGAGTGGGCATTTTGTTAAAATTAGTTACTGGATACTAGTTACTGGTTACTTGCGTACTTCGCACCTCAGACCTCACGACCCCACGAACCCACGACCACACGAACCCACGACCTCACGACCCCACGACCCCACGACCTCACGAACCCACGAACCCACGACCCCACGAACTCCCGAACTCACTATCTTTGACCAGTGAACCTATATAGCAACAAACAACGCTGGAAGCTTTTCCTCTTTGCAATCGCGGTGGTGATTGTGGGGATTACGCTTTGGTATAGTAATCACATTGCGGATAAGATTCGCGAGGAAGAGCGCACGAAAGTGGAATTGTGGAGTGCTGCGATTCAACGGAGAGCAGAATTGGTTTCATTCACAGAAAACTTATTTGATAACCTTCGAGAAGAAGAGCGTAAAAAGGCCAATCTACTTGCCAAAGCTTATCAGATCCTTTCAGATCCAACAGATCAAAATGACTTAACATTTATCACTGATTTCATTTGGGGAAATAACACCATTCCCATTTTGATTTATGATGATAATGGCAATTTCTCGAACTCCGCCAACCTCCCGCCAGACAAGGAAAACAACAAAGAATATCTTGACTCACTCTACAAGGTGATGCGCAAGAAATATGATCCGATTAAGTTTCCAGAAGTAGGATTGAAAGTCTATTACAACGACAGTTATATCTTCATGGAACTGCAAAGAACCATGGATGATTTGATCAACTCATTCATTTCAGAAACTGTAATTAATGCCGCCTCAGTGCCGGTGGTGGTGGCCGACAGCACGCAAACAAAAATCATTCGCACAGGAAATATTGATTCGACACTTATCGCAACCGATGAACTAAAAGCTCAAAAGTTGGCAGAGATGAAGCAAAACGGGGCCCCTATAGAAATCAACCTTCCGGGACAAGGAAAACAATATATCTATTACGAAGATTCCGAAGTGTTGAAACAACTTCAACTTTTCCCTGTATTCCAATTGATTTTGATTGGTGTATTTCTATTGATTAGTTATTTGATTTTCTCCACATTTAGAAAAGCAGAACAGAATCAAGTTTGGGTGGGAATGGCTAAGGAAACAGCGCATCAGCTTGGCACACCATTATCTTCACTAATGGCTTGGTCGGCGCTATTAGAGGCCCAAGGAGTCGATGCCTCAACTATGGTTGAGTTGAATAAAGACATCGACCGACTCAATACAATCACAGATCGTTTTTCTAAGATTGGATCTGTTCCAGAATTGCACAACACTGATTTGGAAGCGGCAGTGCGCTCGGCATTTGATTATTTGAATGTGCGTGTATCGCGTCGTGTGGTATTCTCAGTGCACAATGAAGTTCCGGGATTACAATGTCCACTCAATCTTCCTTTGTTTGGCTGGGTAATAGAAAATTTGGTAAAGAATGCCGTTGATGCGATGGATGGCGAAGGCACATTGCACGCCCGTATTTTCACTGAAAACGGCACTTCATGTATCGAGATTACCGATTCCGGCAAGGGCATTCCAAAGAACAAATGGAATACGGTATTCCAACCAGGATTCACAACAAAAAAACGTGGCTGGGGATTGGGATTATCATTAGTAAAACGCATCATTGAGAATTATCATCAAGGACGGATCTTCATCTCTGCCAGCGAGCCTGGGAAGGGAACGACTTTCCGTATAGAATTAAGTTAGTTCTCTTGCTTTTTGGACACAGAGATTTCTATGTTTAAAGTCAAGTGTTTTTCTTAATTTGTTAGAAAATTTTCTTGACACACATACGGAGTCTGCCT
>JBJOKO010000157.1:0-6473 GCA_046046035.1 Bacteroidota bacterium
TAATTCCAGAAAGTGTCTCCTCAATAATAGAAACCAAATCACTCATGCTGCCTTTACCACGCTTTGCTGCGTTGCGCAAACTCTTTGCAATAACTGAAATTAAAAATCCACTTACTGGTAAAAATATCAATGCAAAAACTGTCAATTTCCAGCTCATTCCAAATAATGAAATGAAGTAGACAACAATCATTATCGGTGACTTGAATACAGCCTCTATCGTTCCGATAACGGAGAATTCAATCTCCATCAAATCGTTTGTCATGCGTGAAATGATATCTCCTTTTCTTTCATTAGAATAATATGAAAGAGGTAGATTCAAAACTTTGTTGTACATCCTTTCACGCAAATCACGACTCACAGCCGTGCGAATCATCGCCACACTTAGTACACTGAAATAGGCCACTAAATTCTTCAGAAGGGCTAATATCGCTATACCCACACACATCCAAAACAATGCTGTTAACTGCCCATGAGTTGCAATGTACGCATCCAATTGCAAATTGAACTTGTACCACAAATGCATCAAAAAAGAAGCATCAGCTGAAGGGACCTCTGGCTTTTCGCCGGTTTTGAATAGAATATTCAGAAAAGGTACTATTGCTCCAAATGTGAAAAGCGAGAGGATTGCATTCAAAATATTGAACACAAAATTCGACAAGAGCGCACTCTTGTAGCCTTTCACTAAAGCAAATATTTCTCTGAATTTTTTCATTTTAAAAAGTTCAAGACAATTCGTCTTCCAACAAATCTACTCCTGTATAATTTGATGGTGTAATTTGCATCAATTCTGCTTTAACCTTATCAGAAACATTCAACGTTTGAATGAACTCGTGAATATCAGTAGATGAAATAGAAGCCTTTCCTCTTGTAAGTGCTTTCAAAGCCTCATAAGGAGATGGATACATTTCTCTTCTCAAAATGGTTTGAATTGCTTCTGCAACTACTGCCCAATTGTTCTCGAGATCTTTCGCCAAAGCTGCTTCATTGAGCAATAATTTATTCAATCCTTTTTCGATTGAATTTATAGCAATTAACGTGTGTGCAACAGGCACTCCAATATTTCTCAAAACAGTACTATCCGTAAGGTCACGTTGCAAACGGCTTACAGGAAGTTTCGCAGCGAGATGTTCGAAAATAGCATTGGCAATACCTAAGTTTCCTTCGGCATTTTCAAAATCTATCGGATTCACTTTATGTGGCATCGCTGAACTACCTACCTCACCCTCTTTAGTTTTTTGCTTGAAATAATCCATCGACACGTATGTCCACATATCGCGACACAAGTCAATTAGAATTGTATTGATTCTCTTGATAGCATCAAAAGTGGCTGCAAAATTATCGTAGTGTTCGATTTGAGTAGTGAACTGTGAACGGCGCAGCTCCAGCTTTTCAGCCAAAAATTCGTTGGCAAATTTCACCCAATCAATTTCAGGATATGCAACATGATGTGCATTGAAATTTCCTGTTGCTCCGCCAAACTTCGCCGCGAATGGAACTTCTTCCAAACGGATCATTTGCTCTTCAAGACGCTCAATAAAAACATAAACTTCTTTTCCCAATTTAGTTGGAGAAGCCGGCTGACCATGAGTTCTAGCAAGCATCGCAATGTCTTTCCACTCCGTGGCAAGCTCTGCCAATTTCTCTACTATATTCTCTAATCCAGGGATATAAACTTCTTCAACTGCATCTCTGAAAGATGCTGGAATAGCAGTGTTATTGATATCCTGAGATGTCAGTCCAAAGTGGATGAACTCTTTGTATTTATCCAATCCAAGTTTATCAAAAGCATTTTTAATAAAATACTCAACCGCCTTCACATCGTGATTGGTTGTCTTTTCCAAATCCTTGATCGAAACCGCATCGGCTTCGCTTAGATCCCAATATATTTTTCTCAATTCAGGAAAAACATCATGTGAAATATCTTTGAGCTGCGGCAAAGGAAGTTCGCATAATGCGATGAAATACTCTACTTCCACCCAAACGCGATAGCGAATAAGTGCCAGTTCAGAAAAATAACCACCAAGAATTTCGGTCTGCTTTCTATAGCGACCATCAACTGGTGAAATTGCAGTGAGCGAGGATAGCTCCATAATTATCTTATTAGAAAGTCGCGAAAATACGAATTCAATGGCAGTCGAATACGTAACTTTCGCCTCGGTTAAACCTTTTTATGATGAAATTACACACCATTGACACGGGCCTCTTCAAATTAGACGGCGGAGCTATGTTTGGCGTTGTGCCAAAAACCATTTGGAGCAAGACCAATCCGGCAGATGAAAACAACATGTGTACATGGGCAATGCGATGCCTATTGGTGGAAGATGGAGACCGCCTTATCCTTGTTGACACTGGGATTGGCAATAAACAAAGCGAAAAATTCTTTAGCCATTACTACCTCCACGGAGACGCTACCTTGGACAGTTCATTAGCCAACCTTGGCTTTCACAGAAATGATATTACAGATGTATTCCTAACTCACCTGCATTTCGACCATTGTGGCGGCGCTATTGAGTTCAACAGCACTAAGGATGCATTCCGTCCAGCCTTTGAAAATGCCAAGTTTTGGACAAACGAGCGTCATTGGGAATGGGCTACCAAACCTAATCCGCGAGAAAAAGCAAGTTTTCTGTCAGACAACATTCTTCCAATTCAAGAAAGTGGTCAATTAAACTTTATCTCTAGAAACGGAGATTTTACTGAAAATTCAGAATTAGGCTTTGGAATCACCTTTGTCGATGGTCACACCGACAGTATGATGATTCCACATTTCAACTATAAAGGCCATACAGTTTGTTTTATGGCAGATCTTCTTCCTAGCACTGGACATATTCCATTGCCTTATGTAATGGGCTATGACACTCGCCCATTAATTACTTTGGAAGAAAAAAGTAAATTCCTTACGCACGCAGCAAAAAACAAATTTGTGCTCGTAATGGAACATGACAGCGTGAATGAATGCTGCACACTTCAAGAAACAGAAAAAGGAATACGACTAGAAAATGCATTTAAACTGAGTGAACTCTGATTACATCGGGTTCACTCGCTTTTCCTTCTGACGACTTGTTGGTGGAATGTAATTAGGGTCTTGCTTCGTTTCAGGATCGTAATCAAAGAGCTTATTGTCTTTAATAATTGTATCTACGTAAGCAGGCACCATTTCTTCCCATCCGCTATATCCGTGCTTGATCATATCCAAAACATCTTTTGAATAAATGTCAATTACATCAGCGTTGTAGTCAGTAATGTCAACAAGGCGTTTGTTGTAACACAAATAATCAAAAAGTGGTTTCAAACGTGGGTGTACCGGACAATTCTTCGAAGTCAACATTTGACCTGTTTCATTGTCTTTCCATGGATACAAATAGATCTTCAAGTCACGGCTGAATAGTATACCAAATGCCTCAAGAATTCCACCATTAATATCGCGATAGTACTTCTCGTTAAAGAGTTCCATCAACATATTGGTGCCCATAATAACACCCATGCGTTTGTTGGTGTACTTAGAGAAATATTCTACTAGCTTGTAGTATTTTGAATAGTTAGAGACAAGCACTGTTTGTCCTAGAGAGCACAGAATATCTGCACGATCCAAAAAGTCTTGTTCATCAATATCTCCCTCAGCACGGAGGTTATTCAATGTAATTTCAAAAAGGACTTGAATATTTTCTTGCTCTACACGATGCTCTTTTTCGAAGAGCTTCATGCCTTTCATGATCATATCAATGTTGACCTTTGTAACTGGTCTAAAGCTTCCACGAAGAGCTAGGATATTCTTTTTGTAAAGCACATCGGCAGCTTGAAGATTTCGACCATCTGGCGAGAAGATAACCGCGTCTGTCATTCCGTTCTTCACAAGTTGAAGAGATAACAAACGATTGTCTACTTTTTCAAAATCTGGACCTGTCATTTGAATCATGTCGATTTCAACTTGATCACGACCCAAATTATCATACAATGAAAGAAGAAGTTCTTTCGGTTTATTGTAGAAGAAATAACAACCATAAAGAAGATTCACTCCCAACATCCCTACTGTAGCCTGTTGTAGTAACGCATCAAGTTCGTGTAGGCGAGCGTGAATAATAACCATGTTAGGTTCCTTATTCGGGTCTGTTTGGAATTTCATTCCCATCCAGCCATGCCCTTGCACAGTCTTCTGATAGTTGATAGTTGCAAACGTATCAGCGAAAGAGAAGAACTTCTTATTCGAATGATCTTTTCTATTTAGACGTTCCTCGATGAGACGATACTCGTGATTGAGCATGTTAATCAGACGAGGTTTGCATACGTAACGACCCTTTGTTTCCTTACCATAAATGGCATCACTAAAGTCTTTATCGTACGCACTCATTGCTTTAGCAATGGTACCGCTAGCCCCCCCCGCTCTAAAAAAGTGGCGTACCACCTCTTGACCTGCCCCAATTTCGGCAAACGTTCCGTAAATCTCAGGGTTGAGATTTATACGCAAAGCTTTTTGACTGGGAGAAAGGACTACACGTTCAAGTTCCACGCTGCAACAATTAATTTATAACAAAAGTAATCTATTTGTAGGGAGTAAAAAAAGCCAATTTCACAGAAACGATAAATATCACTTTTTGGAAATTTCCTTCACCGCTTTTTCCAAATGCTCCACGGCCACCAAAGTAGCAGGGCATCTGTGAAGATTTGCGGTATAAACTTCAATTTGATCAACAAAGTCCTTTCGATAAAGGTGAGGGAAAGTAGCACAGTCGTGAGGCCTAAACTCATACACCGTGCAGAGTCATTCATGATATCCCCAGTTGACTCCTCTGTATAAAGCCATTTTTGATAAAACTCATCATAAGTCATCCCCAGATGAGTAGCCAACTTTTTCACTTCCGATTTCTTCCAAGTTGGGGTCATTGTCATGCAGCAATTACCACAATTTTGACAATTGATTTTTTCCCAAGTAGCTTTTTCTGCGGCAGCAGTAAGCTTGGTTAGGCCTTTAATATTGGATTTGGCGAGTTTTTTAAGAAAAGCGGTGAGTGCTTTTTTCTTTCTGTAGGCTCTATTTCTGTAGAGAGCGATGTTGACTTTTTGGCTCATAATCAATTTTGACGTGGCGCAAAGGAAAGAAAGAAAAAGGGAATAAAAGAAAAAAAAGGCAAGCCCCTTATATCGCACCGCTACAACCACCTGCCTTTGCTGCCTTCCGACCCTGGAGGATTAGGCGGGAGCTGATCGTATAAGACTTGCCTTTGGCGGCAAAAATAAACCTCTTTTTCCATATACGAAAGTTTAATATTTATGATCTATTGATAATTTCGCCACATTCAAGGCTATACCTTTGCTGAAAAGCAACTTAGCGCTTATACATTTTTTCATATTTCTTTTATGACAGACATTTCCATCGTCATCCCCTTATTCAATGAAGACGAATCTCTTGGTGAACTTCACCAGTGGATTCGAAAGGTGATGAACACCAATAATTTCTCCTACGAAGTCATCTATATCGACGATGGCTCGAATGACAAATCTTGGGATGTTCTTCAAAATTTGAAAAAAGAAGATGGTAATGTAAAAGCTGTTCGATTCCAGAGAAACTACGGAAAGAGCGCCGCCTTGCACGTCGGATTCGACATGGCAGTTGGTGAAGTAGTGGTTACTATGGATGCTGATTTACAAGATTCTCCAGAAGAAATACCTGATTTGAGAAAGATGATTCTCGTAGATGGATTTGATCTTGTCAGCGGTTGGAAAAAGAAAAGATACGATCCAATTTCGAAAACAATTCCGACGAAACTTTTCAATTGGACAACGAGAAAAATGAGTGGAATCTATCTCCATGACTTCAATTGCGGATTGAAAATCTATCGAAAAAATGTGGTAAAAAGCTTGGAGATTTTCGGTGAAATGCACCGCTACATTCCAGTGATGGCGCACAAGGAAGGATTTAGAAAAATTGGTGAAAAAGTAGTTGAACATCGCGCTCGTAAATATGGTGTTTCAAAGTTTGGACTTGAACGTTTCATAAACGGATTTCTCGACCTTTTGACCATCACGTTTATTTCTCGTTTTGGAAAAAAACCAATGCACTTCTTTGGAAGCATCGGTTTGTTGATGTTCATCATCGGCTTCTCAGCTTTTACTTATATCGGCGGAAGTAAATTATGGGCATTATTCAATGATGAATACCAAAAGAACATTGCAGATCAATCTATCTTTTATATAGCTCTGACATCAATGATTATAGGCACTCAGCTCTTCATGGCTGGATTTGTTGGAGAGTTAATCACAAGAAATTCTAGCAGAAGAAACGATTATAAAATCACTGAGGTTATCTAAAAAAAACACCTCAAAAAAAAAGGGCTGTCTTTGCAAGACAGCCCTTTTTATTTCTTCGTATTCGATTAGTTCTTGATGAACGAATTCACTACTCTGTTAGCGCCATTTTGAAGTGACATAACGTAGTAACCGTTTGCAAGTTCAGTCACATCTAGATTGAATCTTCT
>JBJOKO010000158.1:0-6468 GCA_046046035.1 Bacteroidota bacterium
CTATAAATGGGAGATTCGCTAAACTCTCCACATTATTTACAACTGTAGGTTTATCGAAAAGTCCATGCTGCGTAGGATAAGGAGGTCGCACGCGGACTTCCGGGCGCTGACCTTCAATTGAAGAAAGTAGAGCGGTTTCTTCTCCGCAGATATAAGCACCTTGTGCTTTAATCACTTTAAATCTAAACGTAAAACCAGATCCGAGAATGTTCTCTCCGATCAATTTTTTATCTACTAATTTGTTGATTTCTTCTTGTATGATCTCAACAGATTCTGGATATTCTCCTCGGATATACACTACGCCATAACTAGCACCGATGACATACCCGGCAATCATCATTCCCATCAAAAGATGATGAGGACGTTGTTCCATGATATAGCGATCGGAGTATGCTCCTGGGTCGCCTTCATCCGCATTGCACACGATGTATTTTTCATCATCAATTGTGTTTTTGCAAGACTCCAACTTAAAGCCCATAGGGAAGCCCGCGCCGCCACGGCCGCGGAGTCCAGAACTTTTTATTTCAGCCAACAATTGATCCGGTGTCTTCTTCAGACAATCCTTCCAAATGCGATAATATTCATCAATCTCCGGATACTCTGCTGTAAGAATCGCTGTTCCGAGATGAGCTACATTGTATTTTTCAACTGTAGCTTTCTTATTTTTTCTATCAAAAGAATCTATGTCAGCCCCTGAGAAATTTTTGCCATCAAAATGGAATGCGCTGTTTTCATGGCAACGCCCTAAACAGCACATTTCTCCAATTTCATTCGCATCAAATTGAGCCTCGAGCTTTTTATGGAGAGAATCTTGAGTTCCCGCGCACAAACAAGCGGTACCGTTGCACACGTACACTTTTTTTCCTTGATTTTCGGGACGAAGAAAATCGTAGAACGAAGTAGATCCGTAAACGGTTGATTTTCCTACAAGAAACTCCTCTCGAATAGCGTCGAGCGTCTCGAGATCAGGAGTGCCAGTAACGGCTGCTGCTTGACCGAGACGTTCGAACAGGTTATTCTCAAGCCCTTTCCTTCCGGAGAGCTTACTAATATTCTTTGACATGCGCTTGAATGGTTACAGCGCTAAGATAAGGAAAATTAGTGTGCTAGTATGCTAGAGTGCTAGAGTGCTAGTGTGCTAGAGTCTTACTTCTTCGCTCTTTTGATGAAATACAATAAAGCGACTGCCACTACAACGTGCATTACATTGAGTACAACGCCATAACCCATTGTTACATTCGGAATTCCAACAAATGGATTTGCAAATGACAATACCAAAAGGATGATAGAAAGAATTGTAAATCCTTTGTAACCATTCGTTGCATATTTCTCAAAAAGAAAAAAGACACATGCACCTACTATCGATGGCAGTATGCTTGAAATAATAACAGGCACGATGGTCAACGGCTGGTTCGGTTGAATCATGATATCATCGGTCAAGATTCCAGCAGCATGGAAAATGAAAAATAATACTGCGTTAATCACTACGGACGCTGCGGCAGCTATTGCCCCTGCTGTAATGCTTTGTTTGAAAGTCAATTTTGTGTTCATTCTTAATTTGTTTTTATTGTTAAATTTACTTGTACATACAACTATTTATATAAAAAAACTATCCTCTCAGTTTATTCAAAAGCGCATTTAGGTGAAATGCTTCTGAAACACTGAGGTTGTTATAGCTTACTTTTTTTGCTACAAAATCCTTCTCGATTTTAGACAATAAATCCAGCCCGACTTTGGTAATGCTAATTTGGTATTGTCTTTTATCCTCTGAAGAGGACTGCACTGATATCAATCCTTTGGTTGAAAGCTTTTTAATAATTAAGGTAAGGTTTGAACTAGCAGCAACCATGCGGGAAAGAATGTCCTTCTGACACATTTGCTTTGGATGGCTGCCTTTCAATATTCTCAACACATTAAACTGTTCTGGCGTAATATTAAATGGCTTGAGATTGGCTGAAATTTTATTGTGCAGCCAATTCGCTGTAAACATAATATTCAGATTCGCCTTTAGATGATCATCCAAATGCTTTGTCTGCTTTATTTCGTGTTCTATTGATGCCATAACTGCAATCTGCGATACAAATGTATAAAATTTAGTTATACATACAACTATTTTATAAAAAACACATTTTTCCACATTCGCCTGTCTACTTTCTCTTTTAAGATTGAACTAAGACGCATACAAATCTTGGTAGTTCCAATCAAAATGAAGTCACGGATGCCTGTTGATTCTGCTCTCTCTCCTTGCCACGTCGTACTTCAACTTTATCATTCGTTCGATTTGATGAGCCAGTTCATTTTTCCATCCATTTTGATAAGACAAAAAGATCAACCATTGAATAAGTCCAAGGCCAACAAGGGCGCCCCATGCGAAAAAATAGTTCTCCTGTGCAATAAAAAACAATGCAACAATGGCTGCCATTATCCATGGATAAATAATGCGCATTTCAAAATGGAGTTCGCTTTGATTTTCACCAATTTCAATCGTTAGTTTGCCCTTTGTGACTCTTTTGTAACGCTCCCAACGTTTATATCCCCATTCCGACATAAAAATTGGTGACCTAAACTGAATTGCTTGATTATCCCTAACGATCTCTCTGTAGTCATTCTCAGCGACGAATTCCTCCATCATTTCCATTACAATAGGTAAATCAATCTCGGTAACTTTACAGTTCAATTTTTTTACAAGTGTGATTTTAAATGGAAACATCGAAAAGGCCTTCAGATAGTTTAATTATTTCAATAAAACGAAAGTAATTAAATAAGTGAGTTACCGCGAGGAATGTTATCTAAAACCGTTCTACTTTCAAAATCAATATCAAAACACTAGATTTGCCGCCTAATTCATTACAGGCAAAACCATGAGCGTAGAAAAATCACTCCAAAACAGAAGCAACAATTCTTGCGAACTGTGCAAATCAACTAGCAATCTTTCTGTTTATGAAGTGCCGCCGCATTCAAATCAAACTGAAGACGATTCGATTTTAGTTTGCGATAAATGTCTTGCTCAATTGGATAAAAAAGAAGTCTTAGATGCTAATCATTGGAATTGTCTAAACGATAGCATGTGGAGTGAAGTGCCAGCAGTACAAGTTGTTGCTTGGCGCATGTTAAGCCGTCTTCGCAACGAAACTTGGGCAGTTGATGCTTTGGATATGCTTTACTTGAGCGATGAAAATCTTGCTTGGGCAAAAGCGACAGGTGATCATGAAAATTCCGCTGAAGTAGAATTACACCGCGATTGCAACGGAGCTGTTCTTCAAACAGGAGACAACGTTGTACTTATCAAAACCCTCGAGGTAAAAGGTTCTCAAGTAGATGCGAAAGTGGGTACAGCAGTTAAAAACATCCGCGTAGTTCACGATAACATCGAGCACATCGAAGGCAAAATCGACGGACAATCCATCGTGATCCTTACCAAATTCGTTCGTAAGAGCTAGTTCGTGGGGTCGTGGGATCGTGGGGTAGTTGAAACAAATGAACACAAGTGAACACGAATGCACCCAAATGAAAAAGAACCCAGTCGCAGGTCACTAGTCACTGGTCATCGGTCACCGGTCGTTGGTCGTCAGTTAGTGCCACATCAGGTGTAAGTACTCCATTCCATCTTCGCGTTTTTCGGGAGTGATGAGCATCACAGGAATTTGTGCGTCGTTGTAGATTAGATTTTCCTCTTCAGTTCTTGGGAAGAGCGTGTACAAAAATTCGTACGCAAAATTCACTGAACAAATTAAATCTGCGTCGACACTTCCAGCGAATCTCACTACATGCTTGTGAAAACCACTTGCACTATTTTCTATTTGTAAATCGCACTCAATGTCTTCGTTTTTGAAGAGTTGCAAAACATCATCAACGATCTTCTGATTGAAGTTTGCTGCGTTTTCATTCATTGCAATAAAATGCACTTTCGCATTAAATTGCTTTGCAATAGAAATAAAGTATTTCGCCTCTTCCACTACTTGTGGTCTGAAGTGAATAGGAACAACAATATTCTTATAGCCATGAACACGCATTTCTCTTTGTTGAACCACCACAAAAGGAATATGTGAATTAGAAACAACACGAAGAGCATCGCTACCTGTAAGGTGCTGTACGCCTCTTATTCCGTGAGTTGGCATCACCACGAGTTTGCACTTCTCTCTCGCTGCGATAGCGCCAATATCCGTTTTGAAATTCCCTTCTTTTATTCGTGTTTCGATAGGTCCAGCGAAAAAACTTTGAAGCCTTTCTTTCCAAGCATCCATTTCAATCATTTTTGTAGCGCTCTCATACTCGTGCTCTACAATATGAAGCATCATTATTTGCGCCTTCATATTCGTCGCCAAAACAGCAGCGTGATGCAATGCTATTTGACTGTCTTTGTGGAAGTCACATGGAAATAGAATGGTATTCATCGATAAGAATTGTATAATCAAGTTAAAAGGCTAAATTAGCGCCATAGTCCTATTGAATGAAGGAGTTAGAAGAATTTTTTCTGAGAGCATATCCAGTGGTGGTGAACAAGCTCACTTTTGAGCTAAATCCTTCATTCACTTATCACAATGTTCATCACACTTTGGATGTCATTAATACCGCTGAAAGCATTGCTATATCTCATAATTTGGAATCAACGGAAATCTTGATTCTAAAGATTGCAGCTCTATTTCACGACACAGGATACTTGCATTTGAGAAAAGGTCATGAAGAGAAAAGTTCCGAAATTTTCTTGGAGTACGCTCTGAATTCTTCACTAGAAAAAGAAATCAAAGATCAAATTATTGGGTGTATCATGGCTACCAAAATGCCCCAAGAACCCAACACATTATTGGAACAAATTCTATGTGATGCAGATCTTGACTACTTAGGTAGAGATGACTTCGACACTATCGAACAACAGCTATATTCAGAACTATGCAGCGCTGGGGAAATGACAGATAGATTGGCGTGGGATAAGGTGCAGGTTACTTTCTTACAAAATCATCGTTTTCACACAGACTTTTCCATTCAACTAAGATCAAAGAAACTCTTGGAAAATCTGAATGCTGTAAGAAGTAGAATTATTTAGACGCCTCTCTCTTTTCCACTGCCCATACAAGGGCAATAAAGAAGGAAATAAAACCAATTGTAAAGAGTGCTGATGGTATTGGTGCCATGCTTTGATTCAAAACTTTAGGGTACAATCCAAATCCAAAAATTCCTCCGTAAAGAATTATGACATGTGCTATATATATCATCAATGTGTTTTGACCGATACGAAGAAACAAATTGTCTTTTATCAATTTGTATTTATCGGCAATCATAAGCACAGAGACAAAAATTATAATCATGCCTATCACTTCAATTGCTAATGTATTTGACTCGTGTACCGCGGCATTCGCGAGTTTCCATTGATTTAGAAATATATCTAAATACCTTAAAACAGGTTGTGTAAATAACAGAATAAGGACACCTGCTCCACCAAATTGAAGAATGAATCTGAATGAAAAAATGCGTGATTCATTTTTCCGAATGATACTTCCAAGCATTCCTCCCACCAAAGTAAATTCCAAATAACGAATAACACTGAATTCAGAAAACGGTCCATAAAACATGTTCTGAATAAAGAGTGGAACATCCGTTGGATAAAATGATTTTGTTGATTGAATTCCCTGAGCAATCATCGCTTGATCATGCATTATCGTATGATTAAGCCAAGCATTCATGTAAAAGAAAAACATGGCTCCTACTAAATAATACCAATGAAGAGCTATTCGTCCAATCCATTTGTGAATTCCATAAATAACGAGCAATCCGAATATTCCAACAGCAATAGATTGGAGCACATGAAATGCCGCAAACCAGCTCATGTCGTATGGCACATTATTGAACACATGGTTGTACACTCCGCGTAAATCCAGTTGTAAAAGATAGCCCCACAGCAAGAGTTCCACAACCCGTTTGAAGCCTTTTCTGACTCTTTTCATTTGGAAAAAAGGTTCTGTGCTTTTACCTGTTAAAAGGTAGGCGAACACGAGACCAGAAATGGTGAAGAAAAGTGGAGATGTGGTGTTGTGAATGAAGAACCAAAAATTATAGAGGGGATATTCTGTACTTCTGTAGGCCTTATCTAGAGCCATTCCCGTGCAGTGACCTTCAAGCATCATGATAACCGCGATTGATCGAGCTAAATCGATAAAACGTAGTCGAGGTTTTGACAAGGCAGCTTCCAGATGCGGGAGGTTAAATCTTTGTGAAGCAAATATAGTATGCTAGTGTGCTAGTATGCTAGTGTGCTAGAGTTAGTTTGGTAGTGTGATAGTTTGGTAGTTCGATAGTGTGGTAGTGTGGTAGTACGAAGTGCGAGGACGAAGTACGATGTAACCTGTAATTAGTAACCAGTCACTAGTCACTAGTCGTTAGTCGTCGGTCACCAGTCACCGGTCACCAGTCACCAGTCGTCGGTCACTAGTCGTCAGTTGTGGTTGATGTCGCTGGTGATGGGGGCGGGCA
>JBJOKO010000159.1:0-6445 GCA_046046035.1 Bacteroidota bacterium
AGGGATTGCATTGGAAATTTCCGGAGATTGATATAGTGTTATCCAATGGATTTAGGTTTTGTCCTCCGCGCACAACACCTGATTCTACGGGCATGATTCCGATTACAAATGGATTTGTGTATGATATGTTACCCGTGGATAGTAATGTGAGAACTGGCGAGGTGACAGGAAAACAGTTGTCGGATTGGTTGGAAAAGGAGTTGAACAATGTATTTGCAAAAGACGCTTCAGAGCGCTTTGGTGGATGGGTTGTTAAGTTTAAAGGAATGGAAGTTTCGTTTAATGCGTTTGGAGAAAATGGCAAACGTGTTCAGAAAGTATTGGTGAAGGGTGAGCCATTGGATTTGACAAAACGTTATAGCATTTTAGCTTGTGAACGAGAAGGTGATCCAGACGATATGTTATGTCGAATTAAAGGTGTTTCGAATGCGAAGACGCAAAGTGCAACTCTGCACAGTTTGTTTAGAGAGTACATGGCGAATAATAGTCCTGTAACTCCAACCCCACGAAAGAATGCAATTATCCTCGATGGACCTGAGACGCTGCTCACGCAGGTTACCGGGGTGGAATATGAGTTTAGGTGATGCTCCAAATTACATCAGGCAGAGAGAAACATATGTTGCGTCACTTTAATGGTGATGCCATTGGGAGTGCTTTTGATACTGCAGTGTTTGCTGATGTGAATGCGCTGCTTGAGTATATCAATAGTCATCAACCCAATCAGATTATTCCGCAAACGAACGGTCGTGAAGCATGGATTTTCATTTGTTCCGAATTTGAATCCATTGGTCATTGCGGGTTGATGAATCGTAAGGATGTTCCAGTTTCGCAAATCGTAGAAGAAATGCGTGATGGGCATTTAATGGATGTTGGATTTGTGGAAGAATTGCCACGCACGAATAAACTCTGTGTAGTAGTCGAGCATAAAGAGACAGGAGTTTATCTTATCACTGCCTTTCCTGGCGAAAGAACAGTTGCCTTCCCTTATGGTGCTCAGTCTCCCGAAGAACGTGAACTAAGTGAGGCGTTTTGGAAGGAGCACATTCTTGTTCGGGGCTCTACGGGCATTGACGAGGTAATTTCAGCGAGGTAATTTTCTCGTTCGGAAGATTACAGTTTTTTTTAGAGTATAGTCTTTAGACATTGGTTCTTTAATTGACTTAACCATGCGAATTACTCTACTCTCATTAGTGCAGCTAATAGCTGTTGTATCACTTTCTTTGAAAAGTTTTTCTCAATCAGAAAATTGGAAATATTTCCGGGCTGCCAACACTGGTGTTTGCGGAGAAGAACACAATTTTATATCTGAAGATAGATTTGGGAATATATGGACAGGCGGTCGCTCTGTATTATTTTTTGGTGAGGCGAGTGTGGTAAGATTTAATCATTTTGATACCATTTTTACATGTTGGAGTGATTTCGACGGTTTTCTACCAAGTGATTTTGTGAACGATGCGGAAGTGGATTCATTGGATGTCCTATGGGTAGCAACGGGAGAAGGTTTAGTTCGTTATGATGGTAACGAATGGACTACTTTTGATATGTCTAATACGCCTTTGCCTTCTGCCAATATTCGCAGTGTTTCGTTTGATCATAACGGTGCCGTTTGGATAAGTTTCCAAGAAATCAACATGAATATTGGTGGTGTCGCTAAGTATGATGGCACCGATTGGAGTGTTTATACTCCAAGTAATTCAGATCTACCTCATCATGAGTGTTATGATGTTCTAGTTGATTCACAAGACTTGATATGGATTAGAAGTCAGCTGAGTGTAACTCGTTTCGATGGTTTGAATTTTACCGACTTTGACTACACGAATTCAGGCATAGCAAGCATTCAAATATTAGATGTTGATTTGGATGAAGATGATAATTTGTATGTCACCTGTCAAGGTCCTCAGTACACGGAAATATCAGTTTGGAATGGAATTGAATGGTCATCAATTAATCAAACGAATACGGAGGCAATGCAAAACAATTACTTCTATGAATTCGACATACGAGATGGTAAAATGATTATGGGCGGAAGTAATGTTTTGATTTTTGATGGTATACAGTGGGACTTGTATCCTTCTAGCGGAGCCATTTTTGATGTGCTTATTGATAGTGATGGTACTTTTTGGGTCGCAGGATTTTCCAATTTAAGTAAGTTAACTGATCAAGGTTGGAAGGATTTTGAACGCTATAGTTCTGGTATATCAGAGGATTTGAACGAGAATATTTTCATAGATTCTCAGAATCGTTTTTGGGCTGCTAATGGCAATGGTGGTATTCATATTTTTGATTGCCCCAAATGGCAAATGTTTGGACCTGCAAATCAAGGCTTATATCCCTCTCCCCAAGATTTATCGTTTGTGGGTTCTACTGTTTGTGAGGATAGTGAAGGAAATATTTGGTTTGCCTATAACAGCACTTCGGGAACGGTAGTAAAAATTCCGAATGGAAATTATCAGGACTACGATTCATGGGAGGTTTTTGACGCTTCAAATTCACCTGTTAGTTGGATTGAAGAAAGTGTTGCTGATGGCTTTGGAAATGTATTTTTCTATTCTGACTATGGCACCTATATGTACAGTAATTCAACAGGGGAATGGACCATGTGGGATTTGACTAATAGTCCACTTCAATACTATACTTATGGTTTTGGTGTAGATGCTGATGGACGTGCGTATTTTGGTGGATTTCAACATTTGATAATCTATGATAACGGCTTATGGAGCGACATAGATTTGACAGCGTTGGGGACAAACATTTCTGTTATTAATGATATTGCATTTGGACCAGATGGTTATATGTGGCTGGCTACAGATGAAGGTTTGTGGAAGTGGACTGGAGCTCAGTGGACAAATTGGAATATGGCAAATTCAAATATTGTTGCTGATCATATTACATCAGTTGCATTCTCTGCAGATGGCACGGTGTGGGTGAGTGGATATACGGCGGCTGGGTTTTTAACGGGAGGTATAGCCAAACTAAATAGCTCGAATGAATGGGTTGTTTACAATGTCAATAATTCCGGCCTTGCATCTGAGCAGATTGACGACATAGAATTTGATGGCGTAGGAAATCTTTGGGTGAATACTTATCCGAGAGGTATATCGGTATTTAATGAAAATGGTCTGGTAGGTTTTGAATGCCAAGATTTCGAATTGCAAGGTGTAGGTGGTGTTGGAATCATGGAATCCACTTTGGATAACAATTCAGGATTCAATTGCTTCCCTAATCCATTCGAGTCAAATATTTATATGAATATAAATGCGGAGGCATTTTTGGAAGTCGATGTGCATGTTTATGACATTGCTGGAAGAATGGTTTGCTTGAACAGTGATGTTAAAATAGTTCCTGGGCACAACCAGATTGAGATGGATTTGTCACGAATCATTCCAGGGGTCTATTTTCTAGAAGTTCAAGGTGATAATGTTTTGGGAAATACTAGAATTGTCAAGAATTGATTTTGGTTTTTGGTTTATGTTAAAGCAAAAAAAAATCCTTGAGTAATCAAGGATTTTTCTTTTTTGTGACACCGTAGGGAGTCGAACCCCAAACCTTCTGATCCGTAGTCAGATGCTCTATCCAATTGAGCTACGGTGCCATTTTTGCTAAAAGCGGGTGCAAATATACGATTTTTTTTAAAATCTCCTACTTTTTCAACAATTTCAACTCAGTGAAGTCAAAATCAGGGTTTTCGACTACCACTTTCATCTCGCTGACTTCCCCCTGAGCATTGATAATGAACGTCACTGAGCCTTTTGGGAGCATCATTTGGGTCGTCCAAGCCAGTTGGAAGGTATCGTAATGCCAATGAGTCAAAGCGCCTTTAAAAAGAGCTGTAGGCTTGAAATCGATGGTCAGGCTGCCGTTGGCGTCTTTCTTCACCTCTACATCGCCATACATTTCTGAAGAATAAACACCCTCGTATTTCTCCATAGCCAAACTTGGCTTGGTGTCTTTTACGCGTGCCGCTTCTGCTGCAACCTCAGCCTCTTTGGCAGCCAATTCATCTTCCTTCTTGAATTCAAGGAACATGGCTGGCCAGTCTTTGGCGTCTTTTACTTTTAAGAATTCATCTAGTACGGAAAACATTAAACAAGATGGAAGGCTATTGATATTATTCGTAAGAATCACAAAGCCGATGTTCTTTCCTGGGATAAGAATAGTTTGTGAAATCATGCCGTCATAACCACCACCATGACTCACGATTTTTTCTCCACCATACTCCATCAATGACCAACCTAAGCCGTAACCATTGAAATGACGCGACGGCATATTTGTGCGTTGCCATTTTCCTACGTTTGTTGGAGTATTGTTTTCCCACATTTCAATGCTTCGTTGCTCTGTCCAATATGTTTTGCCATCCAATGTGCCTTTGTGCAATTGAAGTTTAATCCATTGCGTAAGTTCACTTACAGATGCATTGATGCTACCGGCTGAACTCACATTGTCCCAATTCACATATTCAATTGGAATGTTCTTGCCATTTACTTCGTTGTGCGGGGTCGCGATATCTTGACCCGGTTTGAAATCGCGAATAGTAGTGTTGGCATTGTTCATTCCTAGTGGAGTGAAAAAGCGCTCACGAATAAATTCATCCCATGTTTTTCCTGTAACTACAGGTATGATTTCTCCTGCGGCAAGGAACATGATGTTAGAATAACCAAATGATTCACGGAAACCATAAACGGGTTCGAGATATTTTGCTCTTCTGATAACTTCTTCTCTAGAATGAGAGGTACCATACCAAATCAAATCACCACTGAATGTTGCAAGACCTGTTCTGTGACAAAGCAAGTCGCGAATGGTCATTTCTTCTGAAACATAAGGCGAGTAAAGTTCGAAGTAAGGAAGGTAGTCGCGCACTTTGTCGCTCCATTTAATTTTTCCTTCATCAACCAAAATAGCCAATGCAGCAGATGTAAATGCTTTTGAATTACTAGCAATAGCAAATGAAGTTTTGTCGGTGACCTTTTCATTGCTATTCGCATTCTTTACTCCATATCCTTTTGAAAGTAAAACCTGATCGTCTTTCACTATTGCAACGGCCATTCCTGGAACATTGAAATCGGTTAATGCTTTTTGGAAAATAGCATCAAGCTTCGCGATGGATGCTTTGTCTTCTTTCGATTGACCGAAAGTTAGTAGTTGGAGGAAAAGTGCTAATGTGAGTAAGGTCGTTTTCATGGATTATGGATGATGGTTTGCGAAAATAGGGGAAAAGAGGAATGAATGATATTTGGGTTTGTAGTATTTTGGCTTTATGAATAATGTGAAAATAGGCAAGCCTACTATTGGTGGTGTAATTGTTCTTTGTGGCTTGATTGCCATGTTTGTTTACGTCGTTGTTAGGGCCTATAGCGTGGGATTTACACATGATGAAGCATTGTCTTATGAAATGATTCATGGGGATATGTCGCATTTTTATTCTGCGAATAATCATTGGTTGAATACAGGAATCATGTTTGTTTCATCCAAGCTATTTGGTGATTCTGAATTGTCGCTGCGCAGTTCGGCTTTGATCGGATTTTTATTTTATGGATGGTTTGTCTTTTTGATTTTGAGAAAAGAAGTTTGTTGGAAAGCTATTTTAGGCTTTACTCTGATGGTTTTAAATCCATACCTGTTAGACTTCTTTTCACTTGCCCGCGGATATGGACTTTCCTTGGGATTAGCGATGGGAGGAATCTATTACCTTTTGAAATTCGACAAAGAAGAATCCTTCGAAAATCAGATAAGGAATTTTAAAACAGCGTTGATCTTTGTTTGTATTGCGACATTAGCCAATTTGATTCTCTTCAACTTGGTATTTGTGTTTCTGATTTTTTTCTTTTTTCAATTTGGATCAAGCTATTTAGCTCAGAAAGAATGGTGGACGAAGGAACGCATAATCAAAGTGCTTTCTGTTTTCGCCCTAGTGGTTGTGTTTTTATCTGTTTGCGCTACTTGGCTTTTGTTTTTGAAAAAGCGAAATGAACTTTATTTTGGTGGGGAGACGGGTTTTATAAAAGACACGTTGACATTGATGATTCACAGAAGTATCTATGCGAGTTATTATGGAGAGGAATTTTGGCAAATACTACGTGATGTTCTTGTAGGTTCTTTTTTCGCAGGATTGTTGTTTGTGTTTATTCTGAGAAAGGACAACCATTTTTCAAGAGCATTCTATCTTCTGTCCTCAATGATACTTGTAGTAATAATGCAATTTGTCTTGTTGGATTCAAGATTGCCGCAGGAAAGAACATCACTTATTTTCATTGTACTCCTATTAATGAGTGTTTACTTTTTCATTTCACAAGAAGTAAAATGGAGTTGGTTGAATTACACAAGAGTATTCGCTGTCGCTCTTCCTTTGGTGTTTTTTCTAAGCTTTCATTTTTATCAAAATATAAATTTCTGGAGTTGCCGCGAATGGAAAGATGATGCTGGAATGGAGCAGAGGGTAATGCAAGCG
>JBJOKO010000160.1:0-6401 GCA_046046035.1 Bacteroidota bacterium
GTGCAATTGGCAAGTAGTTACACCACGGTTTGGTCCGTGTGCTTCACCATTGATAAACATGCTGCACATACCGCATATACCTTCGCGACAGTCGTGGTCGAATGTCACTGGATCATCTCCTTTCTCTACGAGTTGATAGTTCAACACATCGAGCATTTCAAGGAAAGACATATCTTCAGAAATGCCTTGTACATTGTAATCAACGATTTTTCCTTGCTCCTTGGTGCTTTTTTGGCGCCAGATTTTTAATGTGAGATTCATTGCTATTGTTTTTTTAATCTCTGCTTATTTGTAAGATCTTGCTGATACTTTGATGTTCTCATAAATGAGAGGCTCTTTGTTCAGCTTAGGTTCGCTTGGGTTTCCTGTGAATTCCCATGCAGCTACATACATGTAGTTTTCATCGTCACGAAGTGCTTCACCGTCTTCTGTTTGGTATTCCTCTCTGAAGTGACCGCCGCAGCTTTCATTTCTTTGAAGTGCATCCATACACATCAACTCACCCAACTCGATGAAATCCGCAACGCGTGCAGCTTTTTCCAATTCTGGATTCATACCTACCATAGAACCTGGTACGCGAACGTTTTTATAGAAATCTTCGCGAAGTGCGCGGATCTCACTGATTGCCGATTCTAGGCCAGCTTTATTTCTTCCCATACCGCACTTGTCCCACATGATTTTTCCAAGTTTCTTATGGAAATAATCTACTGGTTTAGTACCGTTGTTGGTGAAGAATGCTTCAAGACCTTTGCGAATATTGTTTTCTGCTTCAACGAATTCAGGAGAATCTGTAGAGATTTTACCCGTGCGAATTTCGTCAGCCAAATAGTTACCGATAGTGTAAGGCAATACGAAATAACCATCAGCCAAACCTTGCATCAATGCAGATGCACCAAGGCGGTTAGCACCGTGATCGCTGAAGTTAGCCTCACCTGCTGCATAGCAACCAGGGATTGTGGTCATCAATTCATAATCCACCCATAGTCCGCCCATTGTGTAGTGAACCGCTGGATAAATCATCATTGGTGTTTCGTATGGATTCTCCGCTACGATTTGCTCATACATTTGGAATAGGTTGCCGTATTTCGACTCCACTACTTTTTTACCAAGAGCAATAATTTCTGCTTCAGAAATATTGTGAAGACCTTTCACATTTGCTTCTGCTTTACCATAACGAATGATGGCAGAGCTGAAGTCAAGATAAACCGCCTCACCTGTTGCATTCACACCAAATCCTTCGTCGCAACGCTCTTTTGCCGCGCGTGATGCGATATCTCGAGGAACGAGGTTACCGAATGCAGGATATCTTCTTTCGAGGTAATAATCGCGGCGTTCTTCCGGAATATCCGTTGGACGCAATTTTTTAGCGCGAATAGCCTCAACATCTTCTTTGTGTTTTGGAACCCAGATACGACCATCATTACGCAATGACTCTGACATCAAAGTCAATTTCGATTGGTGATCACCAGAAACTGGGATACATGTTGGGTGAATCTGAGTAAAGCAAGGATTTGCAAAGTGAGCACCACGGCGGTGAGCTCTCCAAGCTGCAGTTACATTCGATCCCATTGCATTTGTAGAAAGGAAGAATACGTTACCGTAACCACCAGTACAAAGAACAACAGCATGACCAGAATGACGCTCGATTTCACCAGTCACCATATTGCGAGCGATGATACCTCTTGCTTTTCCATTGATTACAACTAAGTCAAGCATTTCATGACGGTTGAGCAATTCAATATTGCCTTTACCTACTTGGCGTGACATAGCAGAGTATGCACCCAAAAGCAGTTGTTGACCAGTTTGTCCTTTAGCGTAGAACGTACGAGAAACTTGAGTTCCACCGAAAGAACGGTTATCAAGCAATCCGCCGTAATCACGAGCGAAAGGAACACCTTGAGCTACACATTGGTCGATGATGCTCGCACTTACTTCAGCCAAACGGTGAACGTTAGCTTCACGTGCGCGGTAGTCACCACCTTTGATTGTATCGTAGAAAAGACGGAACGTGCTGTCACCGTCATTCATATAATTCTTTGCTGCATTGATACCACCTTGAGCGGCGATAGAGTGAGCGCGGCGTGGGCTATCTTGAAAACAAAGTGCTTTCACTTTATAACCCATCTCAGCAAGAGAAGCAGCAGCCGAAGCACCTGCCAAACCTGTTCCTACAACGATTACGTCGATGCTGCGTTTGTTGGCAGGATTAACGAGACGTGCAGTGTTTTTATACTTGGTCCACTTCTGATCGAGTGGTCCGTCTGGAATATTTGATTTCAACGTCATGTTCTTATAGATTGACTTGTCGAATTACGTTCATTATTTAGCTAGGCCCCAGATGTACATTGCAATAGGCATTGCAGCGAACACAGCAGGGATAATTACAGAGAATGCATCTCCAGCAAAGGCTATTGCATTTTTGTATTTGCTGTAATTAAATCCAAGTGATTGGAAAGCACTTTTGAATCCGTGTAGAAGGTGCCAGAAAAGAGAAATACATCCAAGCAAGTAAACTACAACTACCCAAAGGTGTGAGAACACGAACATCATTTCTCCGAAAAGATCCTCATACATACGAGTTCCGATAAGCATTTCAGGATGTTCAATAGTCAATCCTGTAATACGTGTTTTCATCCAGAAATGGTACATGTGAAGAATAAGGAAAAGCAAAAGAAGCGTTCCCAAAAGAGCCATGCTTCTTGAATACCACTTGCTGCTTGCAGATGGTTTTTCGTATGCATACTTCACTGGACGAGCTGCTCTATTTTGGAAATAAAGCATAAGTCCATCGACGATGTGAAGAATTAGTCCAGCGAAAAGACCAATCTCCATGGTGCGAACAATAATGTTCGTTCCCATAAAGTGAGCCCAAAGGTTGAACGTTTTCCCTCCGTCGCCGAAGAAGATTGTTGCATTAATCGCGCAGTGCACGACCAGGAAAGAAATAAGGAAAATCCCTGTTAGGGCCATCCAGAATTTCTTTGTGATTGAAGATTTAAACAAGCCTGAAGCCATAATCATAGAATGTTTTGCGTGGGCGAAAATAGTGTTCAAAACGGTTCACACGAATATCAATTTCCATTTAGACGCAATCTAGATAGCCTTGATAGTGGGGTCGTGAGATCGTGGGGTTATTGTTTAATTAATTTTTCGGTGAGGGTTCGGCCTTCGCCTTTGATTACCAAATCATATACACCTGAAGCCAATCCACTTGTAGTAATCTCCAGTCGTCCATTATATAGGACATAAGGCGCTGTTGCAACTCTACCGTTGGAATCAAACAACTGAATAGCGTCAATGTTTTTAATGTCGTTCGGATAATCAACATACAATTTGTCGATCACTGGATTTGGATATAAGAGCATTCGAGTTGGCGAATCATTAGAATATTCATTCACCGAAACTTGGCTCATATTCTCATCCCCAGGTTGGTAAACGGTGTACATGAAAAAACAAACCATCATTTCGTCCGTAGTATTCTCTCCTAATGTCACCCATTGCGGTGGATTGTTCGGATTCTCTTCGTTATCTGTCGTGTTATCAAAAGTAGCTTCACCATAAAGTCTACTTCCACTTGGAACAGGAAGAAGCGTTGGGAATTTATAGTTGAATTGCCAATGGAAATCATAGCTATCCACATCGATAAATCGAATGGTATCCTGATTAGCATCTAGTGCATAGACTTTAAAAGTCTTTCCCAATAAGTGCATGTGAGGAAATACTGAGAGAAATGACAATGGAACATTGGTTGTCACTGACTCTTCATGAAACGTGCTTACTTCATTTGGTGGAATGATGAGTGCAGGTTCTTGCAAGCTTGGAGGACCGTGAAACAGAAGCGGATCATGATAAACAGTTCGAATATCACCCGCTGGTTTGTATTTCAATCTCATTTTTACCGCAGAAGATTGGTCTTGACTTTCTGGAGCGTAATGCACTTCGATTACAAATTTTGCATTTGCAGGAAGTGGAATAGCTAAGTTTTCTGGAAATTCCATGTGTCCCATTCCTGGAACCCAAACACCAATCAACACAGCATCATCACTTGGAAATGAACCGCCAGTGCTTGTCCATCCAACACCTGGATCGGCATTATCACTTTGCTGAGGCACATTTGATGGATCATAAAAAGCCAAAATGTGGTGAACGATATCCGTATTATCGGGATCAAACTCAACCGAACCAATGTAACGCGTAACACCTCCACTAGTCGTAGGAATAAGGAAACTGCGATATACATCTTCATTTGATGTTACGGTATAGTCCGGAATTTCAACGATTTCATCAGGCGAGGCAATTTGAAAACCATCATTGTAGCTTGGAGCAGTTGGTGCTTCTCCTCCGCCCTCAGGAAATCCATTATTAACCCAATTTATAATTGCTGTCTTTTCCTCTTCGGTCAATACATTTTCATCTACAAAATGCGTGTAGTTTTCGTTAGCTGGCCAAGGTGGCATCTCGTTCTCCTCAATTACACCAAGAATGGAGTATGGTTGAGAAAGAGCGTCATTGTAGGTTACCAAAGAAGATGGTGCTATCCCGCCTTCGTGGTGGCATTTACCACAATGCTCGAAGAAGATTGGAGCGATATCATCATTCCATGTTTGGGCGTTGGCTGAAATGGAGAATACCATCACAGCAATCAGGTGAAGAAGGTTTTTCATTGATAAGGGTTTGGACAAAGATAGTGAGTTCGTGGGGTCGGGAGGTTGTGGGGTTGTGGGGTGAGAGTTTAGGGAATAAAAAAAGCCTCTCGAGTGGAGAGGCTTTTTTTTATTGTTTCAGAACATTAGTTCTGTGCTTTCTTAGTTAAGAGAGAAGCGTTTGAAATCAACAGCTACTAGGTCTTTATCAGTAGTTTTAAGGTACTGACCAACTGTAAGTTTGCTGTCTTTGATAAACTCTTGGTTTACCAATGTGCTTTCTTTGAAGAATTTGTTCAAGCGGCCCATAGCAATTTTCTCAGCCATTTCAGCTGGTTTGCCTTCGTTGATCGCTTGTTCTTTACCAACTTCGATTTCTCTTTGTTTTACATCTTCTGGAACAGAAGCTTCGTCAAGAGCAACTGGAGCCATAGCAGCAGCTTGCATTGCAACGTCGCGACCGATTTCATCCGTTGTAGTTTTATTGAAAGCTACCATAGCCGCAAGTTTGTTACCTGGGTGGTTGTAGCAAGCAATGTACTCAGCGTTGATGATTGAGTATGTAGAGATTTCGATTTTCTCTCCGATTTTACCGATCTCTTCGATGATTTTGTCACCGATAGTAAGATCAGTTCCAGGGAAGTTAAGTGCTTTCAAAGCATCAACATCAGCTGGTTTGTTAGAGATAGCAACATCCACGATAGTGTTTGCTACTTTATCGAATTCTGCGTTTTTAGCTACGAAGTCAGTTTCGCAGTTAAGAACAACAAGAACACCTGTTTTGCCATCGTCAGTTTTTTTGGTAATAACCAAACCTTCAGCAGCATCACGGTCGCCACGGCTAGCGGCAACTTTTTGTCCTTTTTTGCGAAGCAAGTCGATAGCGGCTTCGAAATCGCCATTAGCTTCGGTCAAAGCTTTTTTGCAGTCCATCATACCTGCGCCGGTAATTGTACGTAGTTTGTTTACGTCTGCAGCAGTAATAGTCATGATATTAACTAATAAATTTTATACAAAAGTGAATTAATCCTGAGAACGGGAGTTGAAGCTAATATTAAGCTTGTGGTGCTGCAGTATTTTTTCTGCGACCACGGTTTTCACCACCACCCTTAGGTGCTTGGTTTTCTCCTTCTTCAGTTTTGTCTTTATCGTTTTTGCGTTCAGCAAGTCCTTCAGCAATTGATTCGATAACTACATCCAAAATCTTAGAGATTGATTTTGTAGCATCATCGTTTGCAGGAATTGCGAAATCCACTTTACGTGGGTCGCTGTTGGTATCAACCATTGCGAACACAGGGATGTTAAGGCGTTTTGCCTCAGCCACTGCGATGTGTTCTTTCATGATATCGATAACGAAAAGAGCTGCAGGAACACGATTCATATCAGCGATAGAACCAAGGTTTTTCTGCATTTTAGTGAAAGTACGAGTCAATTGAAGACGCTCGCGCTTGCTAAGTGTAAGAGCAGTTCCGTCAGCGCTCATCTTTTCGATGTTCGTCATTTTGCGGACAGCTTTACGGATAGTAACGAAGTTGGTAAGCATACCACCTGGCCAACGTTCAGTAACGAACGGCATACCGATAGCGCTTACTTTCTCAGCAACGATGTCTTTAGCTTGTTTTTTCGTAGCAACGAAGAGAATCTTCTTGCCTGATTTCGCGATTTGCTTCAAAGCGTTTGAAGCCTCGTCGAGTTTCACGACCGTTTTGTTTAGGTCGATGATATGGATTCCTTTCTTCTCAGCGAAGATGTAAGGAG
>JBJOKO010000161.1:0-6395 GCA_046046035.1 Bacteroidota bacterium
GCGATAGCGGCTCGAATGATATTAAATGGGAAAATGCCACTTTCTGGTGTTAGATTGCCTATTATTCCAGAGATTTATCTACCCGTTTTGGAAGAATTGAAACAGTATGGTATTGTGTTTAACGAACAAGAAAGAGAATTGAATTGAGGTTATTTCATTACATAGCTTTTGTTTTCGTTTTGTTTTGCTCTCTCTACGGGAATGGGCAAGTGTGCAAGGCACCTGAGATTCCTATTGAGTACAATTGGTCGACGCAAGAGGAATACAAGGCATCGCAAGATGATATTGAGAAATGTTTGAAGTGGCTTTGTACCACTCCGTATGGATTGGAAGTTGTGAAACGCAGCGAAATCAATGCTTTCGTGATGACATGGCTTGCGGGTAGTCCTGATATTACAGTTAATCTCGACGTTAAGTTTTTTCCTTTTTTACAAGAGAATCAAGAATTGCTTTTCACGATGATTCATGGAATGGCCTATTATCAATTGAATCATCCGAATGAGAAATCGCAAGAAAAGATCTATTTGAAAGGATTGGAAACGATATGTGATTTAGCTAATCAAAGCGAAGAGTTGAAAAAAGCAAAGTATTTGAAGGCTTTACTCAAAGCAGATAAGAAAAAAGAGTTGAAACCATATCTCGACGAATTGTTGGGTAAATCAACCAAGAAGTAGACTGAACAAAATCGGCAGTAATTTGCTTTTTAGCACATGAAGAAATTCGAAATCCCTGAGAAATATCGTTCGTCGGTAATTGGAAAAGTGAAGGAATGGCGCAAGTTGGGCGATCCTAGAAAACAGGATTTCACTCCTACAGTCCTTGATTTTGGTCCAGTTCGCTTTATTCTTCCACGACATTTTGGATTTTGTTATGGTGTTGAAAATGCCATCGAGATTTCTTACAAAGCGATTGAGGAAAATCCAGGAAAACGTATTTTTCTATTGAGTCAAATGATTCATAATCCCGCTGTCAATGATGACTTAGTATCTCGTGGAATTGAGTTTATCATGGATACAGAAGGAAATCAGTTTGTAGAATGGGATGCCATAACTTCTGAAGATGTTGTGATTATTCCTGCATTTGGAACAACGGTTGAAATTGAAAATCTACTTAAGTTAAAGGGAGTTGAAACAAAAAAATACAATACCACTTGTCCTTTTGTAGAGAAGGTTTGGAAGCGCAGCGCAGAGATTGGTACGAAAGGCTATTCTATTGTAATTCATGGAAAGTACAAGCATGAAGAAACGCGTGCAACGTTTTCCCACAGTTTTCAGAATGCGCCAAGTATTATTGTCAGAGATATGAAAGAAGCTGAAAAGCTTGCTGCGTATGTGAAAGGGGAGAAGGACTTTGCGGATTTTTATTCTGAATTTGAAGGAAAATACAGTGAAGGATTTGATCCAGAGCGCGACCTTCAACGCATTGGGGTGGTGAATCAAACAACGATGTTGGCCACCGAAACCCAAGAGATCGCTGACTATTTTAAACGCGTTTTAGCTGAAAAATACAGTGCGGAAAATTTTGCGGATACCAGAGATACCTTGTGTTATGCAACAAACGATAACCAAGAAGCAACTTCTTGGGTTTTGAAAGAAAAATCGGATTTGGCTCTCGTAATCGGCGGTTACAATAGTTCGAATACTTCTCAACTTGTGACTATTTTGAGTGAGAAAATGCCTGTTTATTTTATCAAGGATGCGGATGAATTGGTATCTGTTAACGAAATTAATCACTTCGAATATTCAGGCCATATTCATAAGAATTCAAAAAATTGGCTTTCTACCAATGAGCCTGTCACTATAGTCCTTACCAGTGGCGCGTCTTGCCCCGATCCAATCGTAGAGGCCGTTTTGAGAAAAGTGCTTTCATTCTATCCTAATTCGAATAGTATAGAAAGTGTATTGGATAGCCTTATCGAAGCCTAGGTAATAGGCGGCTTGTGGCGTACATTTGAGGCCCGAAAGTCGTTATGCCAGATATTATACAATTATTACCAGAATCTGTAGCCAATCAGATAGCCGCAGGCGAAGTCGTACAACGACCCGCGTCTGTAATTAAAGAATTGGTCGAAAATTCCATAGATGCTGAAGCTTCTGTGGTTAGAATCGTTGTGAAAGATTCTGGAAAAACGTTGATTCAAATAATTGATAATGGAAAAGGGATGTCTGCCTCTGATGCACGAATGTGTTTCGAGCGACACGCTACTTCTAAGATTAAAAAATCAGAAGATCTTTTTCATATTGTAACGAAAGGATTTCGTGGGGAGGCTTTGGCGAGTATCGCCGCCGTTGCTCAAGTTGAAATGCGCACCAAACAACGCGGAGAGGCTCTGGGTTCCAAAGTTGAAATTGAAGGTTCTAAACTAAAAGGTATCGAACCAGATCAATGTCCGGAAGGAACCAATTTTCAGATAAAGAATTTATTTTACAATGTTCCAGCGCGTCGTTATTTTTTGAAGAGCGATGGCATCGAATTGAAACATATCATTGATGAAATTCATCGCGTGGCATTAACGCACCCTGATGTAGAATTTACATTTCATCACAATGGCGCTGAAGTATTGAGTTTACCGAAAGCTACTTTGCGTCAGCGTATAGTGCACATTCTGGGAAACAAGTACAATGAAAAATTAGTGCCTGTTGAAGAAGATACAGACATCGTTGGAGTCACTGGTTTTGTGGGTAAACCAGAAGCTTCGAAAAAGACGAGAGGTGAACAATTCTTTTTTGTAAATAACAGATTCATAAAGAATTCTTATTTGCATCACGCAGTGAATACAGCCTTTGATCAATTGCTTCCTGATGGACAATTTCCACTTTACATTTTGTATTTGGATATTGATCCGGCGCAGATTGATATCAATATTCATCCTACTAAGACAGAAATTAAATTTCAAGATGAGCGTGCTATTTATGCCATTTTACATGCTGCAGTAAAACGCGCACTCGGACGTCACAATATTTCTCCGACACTTGATTTTAATCAAGAGATGTCGATCAATATTGATCCAATGAGAAGTGATGTTCCAATTCATGAACCTCAGATAAAAGTTAATCCTGATTACAATCCTTTCGAATCTCGTCCAAAGCGTGAAACACTTGCGCAAGGCTGGTTTGATAAGACAGGACAAAAATCAACGGGTTGGGAAGAGATGATGGCCATTTCTAAAATGATCAATCCCGAAGAAGTCGAAGTGGCTGATGAAGTGCACAAGCTTTTTGAATTGGATGAAGATGTTGCTCCGTTACAAATGCATAGACAATATCTCGTTTGTCCAACGGATGGAGGAATGTTGATCGTTGATCAGCAGCGTGCACATCGCAGGATTTTATTCGAACGTTTTTTGAATCAATTGGAAAGAGGCAGCGGAAGTATTCAGCAATTACTTTTTCCTGAGATTATTTCCTTGAATGCGGCAGATTATGCGATGATGAAGGAAGTGTTAGGGGATATCCGTGCACTTGGTTTCGAAATCGAGGAGTTTGGCCCAAATCAGTTTCAGCTTCTGGGAATCCCTGCCGACGCGGGAGTGAGCGATGCTGAAAAATTAATGGAAACTTTTGTGGAGCAATTGAAGAACGAACAAAGTTCTTTAAAATATTCGCCACGTGAAAGAATGGCTTGGGCGCTTTCAAGAAGTACATCAATCCGCACAGGACAGATGTTGACTTTACCAGAGATGAAAGATTTGCTCAATCGACTTTCACAATGTAAACAACCCAATTTTGCTGATAGCAACAAAGCGACATTTGTAAAGATTACTTTGGAGCAATTAGCACAACAATTTAGATAACATGTTTAGCAATATCACACCTGTTGTAAAAAACATTATTATTCTCAATGTCTTGGTTTTCTTGGCGTGTTTTGCACTTCCAGGACTTCATGAGCAAGTGGCAGGGCATTATTTTGCTAGTCCACTTTTCAGACCTTGGCAGATTTTTACGCACATGTTTGCGCATGATCAGAAGAACATCATGCACATATTTTTCAATATGTATGCATTGTTTTTGTTCGGGACTTCACTAGAGCGTTATTGGGGACCAAAGCGCTTTTTGTTCTATTACCTTTTTGCAGGATTAGGAGCGTTTGGATTGCACGAGTTTATCAATTATTTAGAGATACAAAAGATTGAAGCAATGCTAACCTCTGAGCAATTGCGAGCAGTGTATGAAGAGGGTGCTTCTATTCTTCAACAAGGAAAGAACTTCTCTGATCCAGGAATGGGTTCATTGAACTTTGCGCTGAACATAGGTATTGTGGGCGCATCTGGTTGTGTGTTTGGTGTTCTACTCGCGTTCGGAATGCTATTCCCAAATACAGAATTGATGTTGATGTTCCCTCCAATTCCTCTCAAAGCAAAATGGTTTGTGATCATTTATGGTGGTATCGAATTAATGATGGCATTGCAGAATGCACCTGATGATAATGTGGCTCACTTTGCACATCTTGGAGGGATGATTTTTGGATTTATTCTTCTAAAATATTGGCAGAAGAAAGACGGTAATTATTATGGAAACGGGTCAATTTTCTAAGAACAAATGAGCATTGTAGGTGATATTAAAAGCTTTTTTAAAAGTGGTGATGGATTGTCGCGATTGATATTTGTCAACGTTACAGTTTTCATTGTGCTTCTCATTATATCTGTTGTCGCTCAATTCAGCGGACGCAGCATTGATCTGGAAGAGTATCCGAATATTTATTTGTCTTCTACAAGTAATTTGGAATTGCTTGCTCGCAAACCGTGGACAATTATTACCCACATGTTTGCTCACATTGAAGTAGGGCATTTTCTATTCAATATGGTGACCTTGTTTACTGTTGGGAAATTGTTTCGACATTTCTTGGGAAGTAAGCGTCTTGTTGCAAACTACATTCTAGGTGGATTGACGGGTTTTTTGGTTTATCTTATTTGCTATAATGTATTTCCAGGACTTAATTCTAAATCGTCGATTCTAGGGGCGTCTGCAGCGGTGATGTCTTTGATTATTACCATCGGAATGGTAAAGCCAAATTATACAATTAAGCTTTTTGGCGTTTTTGAAATGAAACTCATTTGGCTTTGTGGTATCTTAGTGTTTGTGGATTTGATTAGTCTTCAAAAGGGATTCAATTCTGGTGGACACTTAGGTCATTTAGGTGGAGCTCTTTTTGGATTTTTCTATGCAAGAAATTACAATCAAGGTAAGAATATGGCTAGTTGGTTTGAGAATTTACTGAGCAGATTTTCATCTTTATTTAATGGAAAAAGAAAATCAGATTTGCACACTGTTCATAGTCGTCCTAAGACGGATGAGCAGTTCAATGTAGAAAAGGCCGTACGCCAAAAAAGAATTGATCAGATTTTAGATAAGATAAGCAGAGCTGGCTACGATAGCTTAACCAAAGAGGAAAAGGATTTTCTTTTCAAATACAGCCAGAAATAAGTGTTTAGATGGAGAATGCACCAAAAGAAAAAAAGAAGGGTAAAGTGAGATTCAACAAGTTTTTGTTGTTTCTGAATTTTACTGCCATTCTTTTTTTGTTGCTTTCCTATATGCCCTCACACTTTAGTCCGAAGTCATTGGGGTATCTTTCTTTGTTGGGATTAACCTATCCTTTCATATTGCTCGTCAATATTTTCTTCATTGTTTTCTGGTTCTTCAAAGTGCGTCGTTTTATGCTTTTAAGCGCACTTGCGATAGTTCTTGGATTTAATCACTTCACAGATTTCTTTCAATTCTCTTTAGGGAAATCGAAAGTCACTACAAGTGAGGATCGTTTGGAAATTCTTACTTATAACGTTCATCTTTTTGGGCTGTATGATAAGAATGACAACAAGGAGAAGCGAGATAAAATCTTTGATTTGCTAAACGAGGAAGCCGCTGATTTTCTTTGTTTTCAAGAGTTTTTTCATTCGGATCAAAAAAATTATTTTCCCACTCGAGATACGCTGATCGAATTCCTTCCGAGTAAATACTATCACGAGCGATACACACACGCAATGAATGGTAGAAATTACTTTGGTGTTTCTATGTTTTCAAAGTATCCAATTTTGAATAAGGGCTTCATTCCTTTTGAGTCGGATGTAAATAATTTTTGCATCTACGCAGACATAAAAGTGAATGAGGATACGATAAGAATCTACAATGCCCATTTACAGTCGATCCGATTCAAGCCAGAGGATTATGCCTTTGTAGAGGACAATAAGAATCAGGAAGAGTTGGATACTGGTGTGAAGCGTATTGCTCGAAGACTTAAGATTGCTTTCCAAAAGCGTCAGACACAAGTAGAAAAGGTTTCGGCTAGCATCGCGGATTGTAAATATCCTGTGGTATTGTGTGGCGACTTCAATGATCCACCCCTTTCATACACGTATGAGGCTTTTACAGACATTCTGGAGGACTCTTTTATAGAGT
>JBJOKO010000162.1:0-6382 GCA_046046035.1 Bacteroidota bacterium
GTATTGGCAAATTGCCAACGGGATATAAAACAGTATTTAACCTATACGTAGTAGAAGGTTTCATGCACAAAGAGATTGCAGATATGTTGAACATTGATGTGAATACTTCAAAGTCTCAACTATCTAGAGCCAAAAGTCACCTCCAAAAAGAGTTGGCTGAAATAAGTAAAATAAAAATGCAAGCGTGATGAGCGAGGACAAATTTTTTCAAATGGTACAAGGTAAACTTGAGAACTTCTCTCCCGAGGTTCCACAAGCAGCCTATGCCGGTATGAGAAGGAAGTACGCAGTGAGTAAGTTCATGAGTTGGAATGCAGGTCGTCTTAACGTGTGGTATGCATTGCTTCTTGTAGGTGTTGCTTCTGCAACCGTGGTTGGATTGAATTCAAATTCGACAGAAGTAGCGAAACAAGCTGCCTATGCTCCGATTGAAATCATGGCTATACCGCAGGTAAATAAGGCAAATGAGAATAGAGAAGGAAGCTGTATTGTTTATACGAACGCACAGCCAACTTGCACTGCATCTGTGAAGAAAGCGAAAGGAAACGAAAATGTTCTAGTTCTTAACCCAGCTAGCGAAATTCCAGAGGTTTTGGTCAACCCAAGTCCAATCGTGACTCCTTTTGTAGCTGAAGGTCCAATAGAGAATATTCTAAACCAAGATACTCCCAAAGTTGAGGAAATTGTTAAGGCGAAGGAAGAGCCAGTAAAGAGAAAAACTGTATTGACTATTCCTGTTTATGAAAATAAGGATAAGTGAAATATTAAACGACACTCCTATATTAGCCTGTAAATTCAGATTGCAGGATGAGAACTAATTCAGGTGTGAAACCAAAAATGAAGGGCAATGCAGTTTTTACTGTGTTGCTTTTTCTTTTGTGCACCTTCCCTGCATTCTCAAACCATCTCACAACCCCACGCCCCCATCACCCCACAAACTCTCTATCACACTATCATACTACCGCACTATCAAACTATCGAGATACCCTCATCCTCGATGGAGAAGTAATTGAAATCAAACAAAAGCCAGTAAAAACTGACACTGATTCATTGCAAGAAGAGCGCAAAAAAGATGTCGTGAAAGTGATGAAGCCATATCTGATAACGATTGGCCTAAACGCGGGGATGACCGCGGGAATGTTTGAAATCTCATCACAAGCTGACTCGCTAACTTCAGTGGATGAGTTTTTAAATAATAAAAGTAAAGTTCAATTCAACTCTCACTTCGGAATAGATGTTAGACTCCCTATTTACAAGGGTTTTGATGTTGGTGTTGGCTATTATTTCAATACCATTTCATTGGAAGGTTTGATGATTGATGAAAGTACACTTTGTCCTGAAGACGAACGCGTATCTTTTGAAAATAGAGATGGTCAGCTTTGGCAGAATTATGTTGTATTCATTGATCCTGGTTATGAAACCAGAGAGGATCAGGTTACTCTTGATTCTTACAAGATCAAAATTAAAACACGCGAAATCCCTTTGAGCTTGAGATACAACTTCACTCTACCTGATTCACCAGTATCACTGTGGGCTGGTGGAGGAATATTGTTTAGAACAACCTCCAAAATTGATGGTCTGCCGATGTTCACTTATTACATAAATGAACAGGGGAATTGGAAGAGATCATTTTTTAATGATCCTGAAATGGTAACTAAATCACAAATCTATCAAGTTGATTTGGGTATAAAATATCAATTGACACCTAGTGTGAGTGGAGTTGTAAATCTTGGTTACGTGACCAAACAAAATGAATTGTCAATCAGCGACTCCTACAATTGGGATTGGAGTTCTGGTTTTATCAGAATTGGAGTAGCCAAAACCTTCAATTTGTTTCAGCCAAGAACGCTTTTTTCGAAGTAGAGGCAACTAAAAGAGTCTTTTTAACATCTTGTTTATAGAATTCATACAACTTTGCTTTAAGTTGTTGATTTCTTGAGAGATATTGTTATATTAGCATTCTAAATCCAAACCATAGTGAAACAGCTTTTTGCCCTCCTAATCTGCTTTCTCGCGATAAGCGTTGGTTACGGTCAATTACAGAATCCAGGTTTTGAATCGTATTCAATATTGCCCGACAATACGGGGCAATTCAGTCGTTGTATCGGATGGTCAAACGCCGGTAGCACTTCGGCTTCTCCAGATTATTATCATTATTCAGCTTCGGCATCAGCGGATTTACCAATAACACCGATGGCCTCAGTTAATGCCTTCGAAGGAAGCGCTATTATGGGGTTGTGTGCTACAGGGCCTAAACACTCAAATACAAGAGAATATCTATCTACTTCATTTACCGAACCTCTTGAAGTGGGTAAGGAGTATATTTTGTCATTCAATATTACCAACGGTAATATTACCAATGTGTCTACTGCTGGTTTGGCTACTTCTAAATTAGGTTTGCTTTTGTCGTATGGCGAATACACTCAGTCTGGACAAGATCCCTTGAACATTACTCCTCAGTTCAGAATTGATACCGTATTCTATTCAAAAACGTGGAAGAATGTTTCTTTTACCTTCACTTGCACTCAGCCCTACACTCATTTGACTTTTGGTGTATTTCAAAATGATGTTCAAGCTGATATAGTTCCGAAAGATGGAACTAATCCAACGCATGCATATTATTTTGTTGATGAATTCTATCTTCAACCTGTCCCAGAAGATTACAATCCTATTGTGGTTGTTCCGGGAAGAGATGGTCATAATGGAGATGGTGACAATTCAGATGTAAGTTCACCTGCTTCTGACGCTGCGGCTTATTTTATACCAAATACATTCACCCCAAACAATGATGGGTTCAACGATATTTTCATTCCAGTGGCTGGTACACAAAAGGAATGGAAATTCGAAATCTTCAATCGTTGGGGAAATAAAGTCTTCGTCACCGAAGATGAATTGACTGGTTGGAACGGTCTAGCTGCTGACGGCAAGAATGCACCCGACGGCACCTATTTCTGGGTAATCACTTATCAGAAGTACGACGATCAAAATGGAATGGTAACAGTGGTGGATGAAGGTTTCGTAACCCTACTTCGTTAGCATTCTGTGCTACCTTTGTAGCATAATGAATATTTCAAGCTTTTCTCTTATCGAAAAATCACTTCTTTCACCTTTAGTGAAAGATTACCTCGATGGTCATGCTCAATTGAATTCTCTGCACAATGGAATTCCATCTATGGATGCACTAGAGCAAAGCATTCATCGCAGACAGAAATCTCATATAAATAGAAGTGTTTTAGTCGAAGCTCTTCAAAGACAACATGCAACTTATAGTTCTGAGTCGCTAGCAAAAAACATTCAACTCCTAAACGAAAAATACTCTTTCACAATTACCACTGGTCATCAGCTTTGCCTAGCCACTGGGCCGTTGTACTTTATATATAAAATAGCGTCAGCAATCAAATTGAGCCGACGCATGAAAGCAGAATTCCCACAATTTCATTTTGCTCCAATCTATTGGATGGCTTCTGAAGACCACGATTTCGAGGAAATTAATCACGCTGTTTTATTCAATAAGAAAGTTTCGTGGAATACCGATCAGGGCGGAGCTGTTGGCAGATTTCATTTGAATGATATCAATACTTTTCTCGACGAACTTGGATCAGTTTTGGGCAGTTCTGAAAAGGCAAAACATGCTTTTGAATTAATTCAAAAAGCATATAAAAATACCTCGCTAGCCGCAGCTACTCGTGAATTGGTCTATTCCATTTTTGGAATGGAAGAACTCATTGTGATTGATGCGGATGATGCGGAGTTGAAGAAACTTTTTGTGCCCATCTTGAAAAGAGAAATGCTCAATCAGGAGTCTTATCCTCAAGTGAAATTGGCAAGCGAGACTTTTATTAATGCAGGATATAAAGCCCAAGTAGAGCCGCGCGAAATCAATGTTTTTTATTTGGAAGAAAACAAGCGAACCAGAATTTCTAAAGAGAATTTTGATTTGAATATTCTGATGAATGAGCTAGAAAATTCTCCTGAAAGATTTAGTCCAAACGTAGTTCTTCGTCCAGTTTTTCAAGAATTGATATTACCTAATATCGCCTACATCGGAGGTCCGGGAGAGCTATCGTATTGGTTACAATTGAAAGGAGTTTTCGATGTGTACGATGTTCCATTTCCAGTTGTAATTCTGCGCGATAGTGCTTTGATCATTTCATCTTCTCTCAAGAAGAAATTGGAGAAACTTCAATTAACAGCATTTGACCTTTTTCAACCAAAAAAGGATATCATTGATGGTTGGTTGGCGCAGCATGGTTCAATTGATTTGACGCCACAGAAGTTGCTTTTGGAGGAGTTATTCAAACAGATCAATCAAAGCGCAATTGCTATAGATTCAACTCTTGGAGGCTTCATTGGCGGCGAGTATACGCGTCAATTGAGCACACTAGATAATATTGAAAAGAAAATGGTGAAAGCTTTGAAATCGAAAGAGGAAATTCGAATTCAACAGCTCGAGAAAATACTTGCGGAGGTATTTCCAGAAGGTAGTCCTCAAGAAAGAGTGGTCAACTATTTTCAATATATCGAATCATATCCAGACGATTTTCTAGCCAATTTGATTGACAGTTTCGATCCATTGAAAATGGAAATGAAGATTGTGGAATTATAGTCTTGGACGATTCTCTAGAAAACTTTGCAGAATAATGGCAGCGCTCACTTTATCAAGGTTGCCTTTTTTCTGACGATCTGATTTTTTCATTCCTCCCATAACAAGAGCTTGCGCCGCTAGTTTGCTCGTATACATTTCATCTACGCGATGAATGGGAATTGCGGGAAATTTTTTGAGCAATTCAGAACAGAATTTTTCTTGCTCAATTGTGATGGCGGATGCATTACCATCCGCATATCTGGCTTCGCCGACCACAAAAGCGATTACTTTTTCTTTTGGAACGAGGTTTTTCAAATGATCAAAAATCTTCGATGTGTCAATTGTTTCAAGCGGGGAAGCTATGATTTGCATCGAATCTGTAATTGCGAGGCCTGTACGTTTCATACCGAAGTCGATGGCGAGTATCTTTGACATAAATTCAAAATTAGGAATACCTATGGATTCAATCCTATTTTTGGAAAAAAATAAGAACCTATGCAAGAGTTAAGAGCACAGATAGAATCAGCTTGGGAAGATAGAGCATTGCTTCAAACAGACACAACTAAAGCAGCAATTAGACAAGTAATAGCACATTTGGACAATGGCGAATTACGCGTTGCTGAACCTTTGGTGAATGGTGATTGGCAAGTAAATGAATGGGTGAAGAAAGCTGTGGTTCTTTATTTTCCTATTCAACAAATGAAAGTCATAGAGGTTGGCCCTTTTGTTTTTCACGATAAAATGGCACTCAAAACCAATTATGAAGCTACTGGTGTGCGTGTTGTCCCTCATGCTATTGCTCGCTACGGTTCATTCCTAGAAAAAGGAGTGATCCTGATGCCTTCTTATGTCAATATTGGAGCTTATGTAGGTAGTGGAACAATGGTCGATACATGGGCAACTGTAGGCAGTTGTGCGCAAGTTGGAAAAGACGTTCACTTGAGCGGTGGTGTTGGAATTGGAGGGGTGCTTGAACCTCTTCAAGCTGCGCCAGTAATCATCGAAGACGGCTGCTTTATTGGTTCTCGATCAATTGTAGTAGAAGGTGTGCGCGTGAGAAAGCAAGCGGTTCTTGGAGCAAACGTTGTTTTGACGAAGTCTACAAAAATTATTGACGTTTCAGGACCTGAGCCAATCACCTATGTGGGCGAAGTTCCGGAACGCTCTGTTGTTATTCCAGGCAGCTACACAAAGAAATTCCCTGCCGGTGAATATCAAGTGAATTGTGCTTTGATCATTGGAAAAAGAAAGGAAAGCACTGATTTGAAAACATCCCTAAATGATGCTCTTCGTGATTTCGAAGTTGCAGTATGATGAATAAAATACTCGTAATACAAACAGCTTTTATCGGTGATGTGATACTTGCTACTGGTGTGCTTGAATCTTTGCATTCGGCATTCCCGCAGGCGCAGATTGATTTTTTAGTGCGAAAGGGAAACGAGGCACTTGTAAAAGAACATCCATTCTTGAACGAGGTAATTGTGTGGGATAAAAAAGCGTCAAAGTATCTTTCGATGTTTAGTATTATTAGAAAATCGAGATCTAATAATTATGATGTTGTTATAAACCTGCAGCGATTTGCATCATCAGGTTTTATGACTGCTTTTTCAGGAGCAAAGAAGAAATACGGTTTCGATAAAAATCCACTTTCGTTTTTATTCACCAAAGCTTTTCCTCATATCATCGCGGGAAAGGGCCAGCAATACATGCATGAAACCGAAAGGAATTTTGCTGTTCTTCAGGAATTGAATGGAGTAGTATACTCTAAACCGAAAGTGTATCCTTCTAAATCAGATG
>JBJOKO010000163.1:0-6323 GCA_046046035.1 Bacteroidota bacterium
CAATTGCTATCAGAAAAGTTAAGGATTTTGGTGGAAGAGGTGGTTGCATTGCTTTAAATCGTAAAGGAGATATAGCATTTGCATTTTCTACCACAGGAATGTTCAGAGGTTCTATAGATGCCAAAGGAATCCTTAAAACTGAAATCTACAAGTAGTCTGATAATTGGACTAGTCCAAAAACAATTCTCTTTCCTCTTTGTTCGGGAGGCGGCAAGTGTCGCTTTTTCCAAACCATTTGTAACGTCTCGTAGCGATGGCATAATAGACGAAGTCACGAACGAATGCAGGGAGGATGAGGAATATGCTCAAGAGCTTCCACCAACCACCAACGTCAAGAAGAAGTCTTAGGACAGCAGAAGAGCGAACAAGGTATTTTCCATCTCTGTAGTAAACTACCGAGTCTAGATCTTCAATGTACATTTTTGAAAGTAACCTGCGGGCTGTATAACCTTGCAGCGGCGCATAACGCAAAACTCTATTCGTGTCTTTCTGAATAAGAAAGTCAACAGTCTTGTTACAGAGTCCACAGACCCCGTCAAAGAAGACGATTCGATTTGGGATGTTTTCCAATGTAGTATAAGTCGCTTGCTACGAATATAAGGATTTTCCTAATGTTTCACGGCGTCTAATTATATCTTTGACAAAAAATAACGAGATGCTCGATTTACCAGCTTCGCTTCACAGTTTCTTTATCATCACTACACTTTTGTTTTATGTGATGTTCCTTTTTACAATGATTAAAGGAAATGAGCGTGTCAAGAAGCGAATGCACATGGTAACACTGCTACTTCTCGCTTGGCTCATTTTTCAATCCACTTTGTCGCTCAATGGCTGGTATATGGATAGGAAAACAGTTCCACCCCATGTAATGTTTCCTCTTGTAGTAATGATTGTTACTCTAGGCTTAATTTACGGCACCGGTCGCGGTCGCCGCTTCGTTGGCGGACTTAATGATGAAATTTTGACGTGGCTACATGTTGTGCGCATTCCCGTTGAGATTGCTTTGTATTTATTCGCAAGTCAAAAAGCGATTCCATGGAGCATGACATTCGAAGGACATAATTTTGATATCATATTCGGAATCACCGCGCCAATAGTGGCAATATTGGCTTTCAGAAAGAAAGTCATTTCTATGAAAGTCGTAAGAATTTGGAATGTATTAGGATTAATTTCTGTGCTAATTGTTGTTATTACTGGAGTAGGAGCAATCCCTAATTTACAATGGTGGGATGGTTCTCAACCAAACTACGCGGTGATGCACTTCCCAGGTATCTGGCTTCCTGCCTTCATCGTGCCAGTTGTCATATTCTCACATTTGGCTTTCATTACGGGAATTGCGAGAAGTCTCAAATCAGAAGTTTGAAGTTTGAAGTTTGAGGTGTGAAGTCTGAAGGAGAAGCGGGCCACGGGTGGTGCCGACCGTGGCGCGCACTTGATTCATCAAAATACTTATATTTAATCCATGAAGAGTGCTCTGATTTTACTTTGTTTTGGATTGTCCTTTTGGAATAGTAAGGGTTGGAATTACACCAATCCTACTTTTAAATCAAACTCAACCATTACCCAGTTAGATTCTACTTCTAATAAATCAAGTCTTCTTACAAATACATATTGGAGTCTTGATCCTTTTACTTTAGTTCAACGAAGAGATACTAATCAAAAGCATACTATTAAATTTCACAAAGAACTAGACTCAAAGGCAGTTCTAAAATCGAATAGCTCGCGTGGTGGTGTGTTCTTTGGAGAGAATAATTATTATCTAGATGTGACACCACATTGCGGTGTAACAACAAATACATTTGATGGTCATTGGTATCTCAATGAAAACACCATAAAGATTGTCCTCAATTCAGGAATTATAAGGCAGTGGGAAATTGTTCAGTTGGATTCTGAACTTCTGATTATAAGGGAGTGAATGGCGCAGGCCACGGGTGGTGCCGACCGTGGACTGACCTAGTATCTTGCTAAAATCAACTTTTTGTATTTTAGTATTATGAAAAGGATCTACATTTTGATTTTTCTGGTTATGTGTTCTGGGGAATTGCTTTCTCAGAAGGAATCAGATTCTAAGAATTATCGCAATAAGATCTTTATTGCACCTGCGAATTTTTTGGATGTAATCAATCCTTCATTTCAAGTGGGGTATGAGCGCAAATTTTCGGATAGTTGGGGCGCTCAAATTGAAGGCGGGATTATCATGCGACATAGCTTGTTTGGCTTTCTTTTTGGTGATCTGAATAACAATGAATATTGGTATACAAATAAAGGTTTCAAAGCGCGTACAGAGGTAATACACTACCTTCAAGGAAAATCAGCAAAGTCCTACAATATGTATGTTTCCGCAGAAGTGTTCTACACTCAGAATACCTCTCGCGTTAATGATTCATTTAGAGTTGCTGATACAACATTTGTTTATCCGATTCCACGTGAGCCAGGTTATTATCTGTATGACGATTTTTTTATTCAGAGAAAAGAACGTTACGGATTCAATTTGAAAATAGGTGCGGAAATAAAAGTAGGAAAGGGCTATTTCATAGAACCTCATGCGGGAATAGGTATCGCTTTTCGAAACTCAGAACATTCAGGTAGAGCAAATCCAAATGATCCTTTATGGGGTAAATTCTTATCCTGGCAAAATATACCAGGACAGTCTGTCCTGCTTAATCTACCTTGGAACGTAAAGTTCGGAAAGTACTTTTGATAGGTAGTTTTTTGTCGTTTTTTTTTAGTGCGGGCCACGGATGGGACCACCTTCTCTCGACAAGCTCGAGACGACGCTCGACTGCAGTCACTTCGTTCCTTTCGCTCGAGGACCGAGTTGCATTTATCTAATTATAGATTTTGGTTTGAAGAAAAACACAAAGTGTTTTTCTTCAAACCAAAATCCCCCATGTGAGCGCGAATCAGGGGCCCTGAGCGTAGATTTGTCGAGCCTTTAGGCGAAGGCAAAACGGAGTCGAAGGGCAGTGCCGACCGTGGACGTTTCAGAATGAATTTAAATTCATCCATCAACCATCATCCATCAACCATCATCCATCAACCATCAACCATTAACCTTCCGTAGTTCAACAACAAAAGAACCAAGCACAACCAACAGCAGAAGAATAGATCCAATCAAAGAATAAGTGCTTCCTTTCTCGAACGACGCTGGAGCGAATGTCCATTCTACTTTGTGTTCACCTGCTGGAACCATCAAACCACGCAAAACATAATTCGCACGGAATGGCTCTGCTGGTTGACCATCTATTGTACATGTCCAACCTGCAGGATAGTAAATTTCACTAAAAATAACTGGACCTTCTACACTTGATTTTGTAGTGTAGCTTAACTTCTTTGTTGCGTACGAATCTAGTGTAACACTTGCTGTAGTGTCTACTCCTGCTGGGTTGCGAACTAGGTTGGCGAATTCATTCGATACAATAGCAGTAATTTTTGGATTAAAACCTTTGATGCTAGTAATTTCTTCGTCTGCACTATTTACAGTTTTTACCTCTTTTACAAACCAAGCATTTCCACATGCATAAGGATTTGGAATTGGCTCTGCTTCTGGGCTATAGATAAGATACTTTGTATTCAACATGTTCAAAGCAGGAGTTTTTTCCAATTGAACAATATCGCTGAAAGCTTTAAGCGTGTCTTGTATGAATTTTAATTCTTGTCCAAGATGGAAGCTGATCAAATCTTGATAGCGACTCAATTTCGCACCATGGTATCCGCCGATACTCTTATGATAGTAACTAGTTAACGCATCGTTGAATGGGTCGCCTAACTTCACCACGCGGTAGTCTGTATTCAAACCAAGTGCACCGAATTGTGCAATCTGATCTACCATGTCCTTGTTGCGCGCATCTTTATACAAATGACTTTCTTTCATTTGTGCCAACAGCGCATTCTTTTTGCCGTCGAAATCATCAACAGAAATTTTCTCAGCATCGAGAATTGCTTTGTCTGCAACGCTTGCTGCGCTTGGAGCCAATTGATCACTCGCTTTTACGAAACTATAATATTGACCTTTGGTTTGATCCAAATTCAAATATCTTTTGCAAACAGTCATTTCATCTGCAGCAACGATCAATCCAACTGCAGCAATCAATGCAAGGCCTGGAATTTTTCTGAAATAACCAACTACAACTATTCCGGCTACGATTACAATTATGAGCAATGAACGTCCCGCATCTTTCTCGTAGATCGATTTGCGAACATCAATCAAAGCTGTTTTGTAATCATCATATGCAGCCAATTGTTGCGCTGGAATATTATCCATTTGTTCTACCTCTGCAAATTGTGCAAGTTCATTTTCACTGAGCATTGAACCTGTTACTGATGGAGCAGCATACAAAATAATTGCAACTAATACAACACCACCTGTTCCAATCAACCACGCTTTTCTATTCGCGATTAATCCTTCACCTTTAATGACTTTATCCAAGAATAATATAGCTACTGCTGGAGCTATAACTTGGATAATAGTGAGAATCATTTTCGAGTCACGGAACTTGCTATACATCGGGAATTTGCTGATGAAGAAGCTGTTCATTCCTCCAGGATCAGCACTGCACAAGCCGATTGCAACAATGGTCAAAACAATGAAAGGCCATTTCAAGGAGTCTTTCATGAAAATCAATCCTAGTGCGAATAGGAACATAATTGCAGCACCGAAATAGAATGCACCACCAGTATAGCGTTGCGCTCCCCAATATTTATTACTTCCACCAATTTGTTCTCTGAATTCTTTTGGAACAGAAGTAATCAATTCTTTATCGTTTCCGATAGCTCCTGACTCACCGCCTTTCACGTTTGGAATTACCATCGACCATGCTTCGCCTTTTGCAAAGTTGTAGTCGAGAATATACCCAGTTTCCAAACCGCTTTTTTCTGATACATCTATTGGTTTACCATCAGGCTGAATTGTCAATTCTGAACCACCACGTGTGGTGAATTTGCTGTATTCATAAGTTGTCAAAAGATTACTCATGGAAGGCAGAATCGCAATGACAAGTGCTACGATTAAAACAGCAGCAGCTTGCAACATGTATTTGATTTTCTTTTCTACAATCAAACGAATTCCTTCAGCTAGCGCTACCAATCCGAGCATCATTGACAAATAATAAGTCATTTGCAAGTGGTTGGCGGAAACGTTGAGAGCGAAGAATAATGCGAATACTGCGCCTCCGAGAATAAGCTTTCCACGCGTTGCTAAAATCAATCCACCAAGAGCTGGTGCCATGTATGCGATTGTATTGATTTTAGAAACGTGACCAGCGCCCAAATAAAGGATATTGATGGTGGCAAAACCGAATCCAATTCCACCTACAATTCCTAACCACGGATTGACGCGAAGGCATAATGCGAAGATGTAAAATCCAAGCATGCTTATAAAGAGAATACCGATAGGTCCAGGTAGATATAATTTGATCAATTGATCTACGTGACGAAGCAAATTGTTTTCATGAACTACTGATATCTGATACGCGGGCATACCACCGAACATTGAATCTGTCCAAAGCGCTTCATCACCATTGAGTAAGCGGTAGTCAGAAATTTCTTTCGACATTCCTTTGTGCTGATTGATATCCCCTTGACGGAGAGAATAGCCATCAAGAACTGGTGAGAAGTACATGCTTGATAGAATAGCAAACAAAACGATTGCTACGGCATGTGGAATTGCTTTTAGAAGAATTGATTTCATTTCGGTTCTGGTAATGGGCGTAAGTTAGTTAATTCAGCTATTAGTCTTTTATTTCCACGTAGTCGACATACTCGCCGTCGTTGGATTTTGAATTTGTATTGGCTTTTGTTTCAACACGCACTTCGCCCTCTGGGCGCTGCGGCTGCTGCTGACGGTAAAAATCTTCAGCTTGCTTACGCAAATTGTCTTGACTCTTTTTAACTACATAAGGCACTGCCAAACGTGCAATGAGTCTCAACAATGCAGAGAAGATTAAGATGTAAAATATAATGCGAAACACTCCGCTTATCGATGCTTCCATGGTTCGTGGGGTCGTGGGGTCGTGAGGTAGTTAGGGCCTATTTTTTATTCAAGGTTAATTCTTTGAAGACCTCTTCTAGTTTGAGTTCTTTCTTATTCATTGAAAGTACTGCTATGTTTTGTTGAAGTGCCATCTCTGCGATGTCCTTTCTGATATCATCGTTGGTATTGGTGCGAATGATCCAGAAGTTTTCATTGGTAGAATCCGCTGAAACAATTCCATTGATTTTGAGCAATGCGCTCTTTGAAATATTACCGCTAAATTCAATTAATAACTCGTAACCCGTTCCGCCGATATTGGTTCTCAATTCAGAAGTCGGTCTATCTGTTACGA
>JBJOKO010000164.1:0-6267 GCA_046046035.1 Bacteroidota bacterium
GAAGGACTGCGGTGTAATGGCTCTTCAAATTCAAAGTAATCCTTGTACTTGATGCCTTCTGTTTCTTTATCTCTCGCCACTTTTGTTTTAACAGAAGCATATCGCTGAAACTCATGTCTAATGGTACTTCTAGCGATTTCATTTTCATTAATCACTTCTGCAATAATATCGCGAGCACCTGCCAATGCATCGTCTTCAGACTTCACGTCGTTCTTTACAAAACGTGCTGCCTCGCGGAATACATCGCCATTTTGTTCTTTCATCAACCAATCGGCTAATGGCTCAAGTCCATTCTCCTTAGCTATGGCAGCCTTCGTGCGACGCTTTGGTTTATAGGGCAAATAGATGTCTTCCAAAATTTGAAGATCATCACATTCTATAATTCGCTTCTTTAGTTCAGCAGTCAGCTTGCCTTGTTCTTCAATTGTTGACAAGACCGTTTGTTTGCGCTTTTCCAATTCCTTCTTACGCAAATCTTCCTTGCGAATTTCTTCAATCTCTACTTCATCAAGACCTCCCGTCACTTCTTTACGGTAACGAGCGATGAACGGAATAGTGCAGCCTTCTTCGAGCAACCTAACGGTAGCTTCTATTTGTGATTTTGAAATCATACGTTTTGTAATTAAGCGTTTTGAAAAAACCGAACGAACGTTCAGTTTACAAATTCCGCCATTTCAAGTTGAATTTTCTTTGCTTCAGCTTTTGCTGCTTCAGCAAAATCGCTTCCATTTGAAGCGTATAAAATTGATCGTGATGCATTGACCAATAGTCCCACATCTGCCGTCAATCCATACTTTGCCACTTCTTGCAAACTTCCTCCTTGTGCACCAACACCTGGAACAAGCAAGAAATGATTTGGGATAATTTTTCTAATATCTGCTAACATTTCCGCGCGAGTCGCACCCACCACGAACATAGTATTTTCATGAGTTCCCCATGAAGAAACTTTTGATAGCACATCTTCGAAAAGTCGCTTTCCTCCTACTTCATGCATTTGAAAATCATTTGCACCAGGATTAGATGTTAAAGCAAGAACAATAGCCCATTTGTCTTTGAATTCAAGAAATGGAGCCACGCTATCTTTTCCCATATATGGGGCCACTGTTACTGAATTAAAACCATAGGTTTCGAAAAAAGTCTTTGCGTAATAGGTGGAAGTGTTTCCAATATCACCGCGCTTTGCATCAGCTATTGTAAAATGATCTTTACCAATGTATTCGACCGTTTGTTCTAAAATATCCCAACCCTCTTTACCAAGACATTCATAAAATGCGATGTTGGGTTTATATGCCACGCAATAGTCACGTGTAGCATCGATAATAGCTTTATTGAAATCAAGTATAGATACGCCTGCAGGAATCTTTGCTGGGTCTGTATCTAATCCTACGCACAAAAACGATTTTCTTTCTCTAATGAGTTCAACAAGTCTAGAATAATTCATCTTCTTAATTATTGATTGGACGCTGCCAATAATTTCTCTGTGTTCTCTGCTATTTTCAATGCATCAATAACTTCTTCGATTTCGCCATTTAGAGCAGCATCCAAGTTGTACAATGTCATATTGATTCTGTGATCTGTAACACGACCTTGTGGGAAATTGTATGTGCGAATTTTAGCACTTCTATCACCTGTGCTAACAAGGGATTTACGCATACGAGCGCGTTCTTCTTGTCTGCGATTTACTTCAGCTTCGAAAATACGTGTGCGCAAAACCGTAAGCGCAGTTTCATAGTTCTCATGTTGAGATCTACCTTCTTGACAAGCAACAACTACTCCGGTTGGAATGTGCGTAAGACGTACAGCAGATTCAGTTTTGTTGACGTGCTGTCCACCAGCACCGCTAGAGCGATAAGTATCGCGTTGGATATCGGCTGGATTAAGAATAACGTCAAACTCTTCTGCTTCCGGCATCACTGCAACTGTCGCAGCGGAAGTGTGAACACGACCTTGAGCTTCCGTTTCAGGAACACGTTGAACGCGGTGAACACCACTTTCAAATTTCAAGGTACCATATACATCCTCACCACTGATTTCAATTGAAACCTCTTTATATCCGCCCATTGTTCCTTCACTAACTGAAAGAACACTGTATTTCCAGCCTTTGTTGGCAATGTAGCGAGTGTACATTTTGTATAAGTCACCTGCGAAGATTGAAGCTTCATCACCACCAGTTCCTGCGCGGATTTCGAGAATACAGTTCTTGGTATCCTCAGGATCTTTAGGGATAAGAAGATACTTGATATCCTCTTCCATGGTCTCACGCTGTGGCAACAGAAGATCCAATTCTTCTTGCGCCATTTCTTTCATATCAGCATCTTCATTTCCACCAAGGATATCCTTTGCTGATTGAATATTACTAAGTAAGTTCTTGTACTTATTGTAAGTTTCTACGATAGAGCCGAGATCCTTGTATTCCTTCATCAATTGCGGATAACGTTTCATATCCGAAATCACAGTCGGGTCGGTAATCATTTTACCCACCTCATGGAATCGATCTACAATGGCCTCTAATCTTGGCAGTAAGTCTGTCATATTTCCCTTTTCTTATTTATCAATTATGATAAATGAATTCCTCTCCATTTGCTTTAATAGTCAGTTTCTTTTCGGCAGAAGCCTCAACTCGACCAACTATTTGAGCATCCATATTGTATTGCGCAGCGATATCGATAATTGACTTCGCTGTATTTTCATCTGTATAAATTTCCATACGATGTCCCATATTGAAGACACGGTACATCTCTTTCCAATCTGTTTTTGATTCTTGTTGAATAGCAACAAAAAGTGGTGGCACATCAAAAAGATTGTCTTTGATAATATGCACATCATTTACGAAGTGAAGCACTTTAGTTTGTCCACCACCACTGCAATGCACCATTCCATCAATGCTTCCTCTGTGTTTATCAAGGATTGATTTAATCACAGGCGCGTAAGTTCTTGTTGGTGAAAGCACAAGCTTGCCGGCATTTAAAGGAGAACCTTCAACATAATCCGTCAATGAATATGTACCAGAATAAACAAGACTTGATGGAATTGATGAATCGAAACTTTCCGGATATCTATCTGCAAGTTCATGATAGAAAACATCATGACGTGCGCTAGTTAATCCATTGCTTCCCATTCCGCCGTTATATTCCTTTTCATAGGTCGTTTGACCAGAGGAAGAAAGTCCTACAATCACATTTCCAGGCTTGATATTGGCGTTATTCACCACATCGCTTCTCTTCATGCGGCAAACTACCGTTGAGTCCACTATGATGGTTCTAACGAGGTCGCCGACATCAGCAGTTTCTCCACCAGTGGAGATAATATTAACTCCGACTTTGCGAAGCTCTTCAAGAAGTTCTTCAGTTCCATTAATAATGGCGCTGATGACATCACCAGGAATAAGATTTTTATTTCTTCCAATGGTGCTGCTCAGCATGATATTTTCGATTGCTCCTACACAAAGGAGGTCGTCGATATTCATGATAAGTGCGTCTTGCGCAATTCCTTTCCACACATCGATATCACCGGTTTCCTTCCAATACATATATGCAAGGGAAGATTTGGTGCCAGCTCCATCTGCGTGCATGATTATGCAATGATCCTCGCTACCGGTCAGGTAGTCCGGAACAATTTTGCAGAAGGCTTTTGGGAATAGTCCTTTATCGACATTTTTAATCGCTGCGTGAACCTCTTCCTTTCCGGAAGAAACACCGCGCGAAGCATATCTTGAAGAGTCTGTCATGAATTAAAAAAAAAGGGGCCACCTAAAGTAGGCGGCCCCAAATTTACAGTCTTTTGTCGAATTATTTCTTAGGAACGTAGTTCGTGTCAACAATTCTGAATATTGTTCTACGATTGAGCAAGTGTGCTGCTTCTTGCTGCTCAGCAGGAAGTTTAGCGATGTATGCTTCAGTCAGTTTTGTACCTGCAGGGAAAGTACCTTCAGCGTTTACCAAAGTGCGAGGGTCTGATTCGCCTTTACCAACTGGCTTGATACGAGCTGGATCAACACCTTTGCTAATTAGGTAATTAACGCAAGTTTCAGCACGACGTTGAGAAAGGTTTTGGTTGTAATCATCATTACCACGAGCATCTGTATGCGCTTCCAATTGAACAACGAACTTAGGATTGCGTTGCATGATGTCTAGAAGGTAGTTCAATGAGTCTTGTGAGTTTACAGTTTCATCAACCAACAACTCAGCTTTATCGTATGGATACAATACCAAAGGCATATCGTAAACTTCGTTGATGATAATTGGAGCAAGGAAATACTCTTTTACAAGTTTCGTCGATTGACCGATACCTACAGTTGAGAATTTGTCACCAGTTCCGATATATTGATCTTTTTGTACATCAATAATATAGCTAGTTCCAAGCTTGAGTTTTGTTTTGTCAAGTGTGAATCCACCATTGCCATCTGTAGTGATTTTATAATCATCACCGTTAGCACCTTTTACTACAACGTTTGAGTTTGCCAAAGGAGCACCAGTTTTTTCATCATAAACAGTTGCAACAAGTTCAATTTCGATTGGAGGTTCAACGAATGAATAGATATCATCAAGACCTTTACCGCCTGGACGGTTAGAAGTTAGATATCCGCTGAATTTTGTTGACTCAGTTGGCTCGTTAAGAACAAAACCAAAATCATCAGAGCTTGAGTTGATTGGGTATTCCATTGCTACAGGAGCATTGAAAGTCATATCACCAGTTTTTTCAGCTTTGAAGATATCAAGACCACCGAGACCACCACGTCCGTTTGATGAGAAGTATAAGTTACCATCCTTTGCAAGGTATGGGAACATTTCATCACCTACTGAGTTCAATGCAGTCAAGTTTGTTGGCTTGCTCCAAGAATCGCTCTTCTTGTCATAAGTAACATACCAAAGGTCTTTTCCACCTTTACCACCTGGCATATTAGAAGAGAATACCATGTATTTATCATCAGCAGATAAAGTTGGGTGACCAACACGTGAGCTGTCATCTCCACCTTGTTCACGAGGAATCAAGTTAAGATTAACAGGATCACCATATCCAGCACCTGATTTCTTAGCAACTAGGATATCACAAGCGAATCTGTCTTTGTTCTCATATTTACATAGAGTGTAATACATCATTGAGAAGTCCTTGTTGAAACAAGCTGCAGCTTCGTGAGATGAGGTATTCACAGGCAATTTCAAAGGAGCTGGAGAATTCCATTTTCCCTTTTTGTCGCGCTCAGCAACGAAAAGGTCAAAGAAATCTTCACCAGTAACTGGGTCAGTTTCTACACCAGTAGCTTCTTTTCTAGATGAAGAGAAGATGAACTCATCGCCTTTCTTGGTAGAATATACCAAAGAGAAGTCGTATGAAGGTGAATTAAGCTCCACAAGGTTTTCTACCAAGATCTTAGTCTTAGCAGCTTTCTTCGTAGCAGCATCTTTACATGCAGCTATGCGAGTGTTAGCTTTAGATTTTTCGCCACCTTTAGCGATATACTTGTTAAGTTGAGCCTCAGCGTCCTCAAACTTGCCTTGCTCTTGAAGAGCAATTGCATAGCTATAGTAAACTTCGGTGTTCGTGTTGTAGTACTGAGCAGTGATCGCCTTAGCGTACCACTCTTCTGATTGTGAATACAACTTAGAAAGTCTGTAGCACTCTCCGATTTGGAAGAAAATGCGACCTTTCTCGTCTAGTTCTTTAGCTGTTGGTTCAGCTGTTTTGTAAAGTCGTGCTGCTTCAATGTATGCTTCTGTTGCAAACTCTTCGTCGGCCTTGATAGTGGCTTTCGTTTGAGCGTTAGCAAAGGTGGATACGAACAAAGCTGCTGTTAAAAGCAAAAGCAGTTGAGCGGTTTTCATAAGGTTTTGTTTTGACATGCTATTTTTTTGCAGGTGACGAAAATAACGAATATTCGTTTTTTTCAGCAATTTAATCGAAAATCTGTTCATTTTTATTCTGTTCATGGTTCTATTCCTAAGACTCTTTTCGGGTCAAAATTCCATAAATCAGAAGTTAACTAATTGTTTTTGAGGCACAATAAAAAAGAAAACCCTCTTTCGAGGGCTTTCAACTTTTAAAACCAAGTTTTTATAACTTTTATCGAGTAAACAAGATTTCTCTCATTTTTGGCAATGGCCATGTCTCATCATCAACCACTTTTTCAAGTGCATCTGCATGGTCACGGATAGCATCCATCAAAGGTTTTACTTTGTGACAATATCCTTCAGCCTTCTTCTCCAAATCAACTTTGTTCAATTTGGTGCGTTCAGCCGCCATCTTATCAAGACAGTCTTTCATACCATT
>JBJOKO010000165.1:0-6216 GCA_046046035.1 Bacteroidota bacterium
CCCTTCTTTATCAATCCATTTATGATAATCTGGATAAGCTCCCAATGAATCCCCACCGCTGGCCGTGAAATATATAATCCAATTCCACTCCTCATCAGACATCGTCGAATAGCTATAAGTTGAAAGCACTTCTTGCTTTACTTGTGCCACATCCACACCTTCGCCAAGAGAGAGTGTAACGAGATATTGAATCAGAACATCCCAGCAACGAATCATTGGTTCGCGATCCTCAAGAAAATTCTCTTTGACAGCTTGACGCAAGGCAGCGGCCTCTATCAATTCCAATGAATGGGTCGGTAAAAAATAAATTTTACTTTTTGCATTTGGCCTGTGCCCGCTTCTACCTGCTCTTTGTAAAAAACGCGCAACTCCTTTAGGTCCTCCTATTTGTACTATCGTTTCAACGGGAGCAAAATCGACTCCTAAATCAAGACTTGAAGTGCACACAACAGCTTTCAATCTTCCATCGCCGATGGCATCTTCTACCCAATGTCGCAAATCCCTGGAGATACTTCCATGGTGCATGGCAATAACTCCTGCTAAATTCAACGCATTTTCAAGAATCTCGCGATACCAAATTTCGCATTGTGACCGAGTATTTGTAAATATTAATGAGCTATTGCTTTCTTGTATTACTGGAAGCACTTGCTGAATCATTTTTACTCCTAGATGTCCAGCCCACGGCATTTTCTCAACCTCCGGAGGCATTATTGAAATTACCTCGATTGATTTTTCAATTTCAGATTTTATAAGTACACCATCATTGCCTTGTTTTGTTCCTAATAAAACATGAAGTGCTGTTTCCAAATTTCCTATCGTCGCAGAAATACCCCAAATCAAAATATCGGATGAAATTCCTCGGAGTCTAGAAATAGCTAATTCTAACATAACTCCTCTTTTGGTGGCGAGCAGCTCATGCCATTCGTCGGCAACCAACAAAATGAGATTCTTCAGATTCGAAGAAGCATCTTTGGTTGAAAGCATCAAATGCAGACTTTCTGGAGTTGTAATGAGAATATCTGGTAAGTTTTTCCTCTGCGCGGCCCTTTCTTTTTGGGAAGTGTCGCCGCTTCTTATAGCTACAGTAAGGTTCAGTCCCGCTTCCTCAATAACACGGTTTGCCGATATTTGGATTTCCTTGGCTAAAGCCCGAATCGGAGTAATCCACAGAATCTTAACTCCCTTTTTTGTTTTATTGCCTTCCGCCTTGAAAAGGGCTGGCAATAGCAATGAATAGGTCTTTCCGCTGCCAGTAGGGGCGTTAACAATCCCTTGCAAATTGTTGTCAAATGCCTTCCACGCCTCCTTTTGAAAGCTCTGAGGTTCCCAACCTCTCTTGTGCATCCACTCGGAGGCCAAAGACGAAAAAAACAAGACTTGATTCGATGAGGCTATGTTTTTTTTCGCCATTATTGCGGTGTTATTTGGCTTTTAGGCCCAAGACATATTACTTTAGGCATTGTTTTTGAAAAAATGCGATTATAAATAATACGAAATGAAAAAATTTCTGACATCTCTCGCTATGGTATTTGCCATGGTATTTGCTGCCAACGCTCAGTCTGGTGAATATGAAGATCTACTAAAACTGTTTGTCGACGAAAAGTATGACAAAGTAATACTTAAAGCAACTAAGTACACCGAAACTGACGCTACTAAAAAGGATCCACTTCCTTATCTTTTTATAAGCATGTCTTATTTCGAAATTTCGAAAGATGACAAAATGAAGGAAAAATTCCCTGATGCATTCAAGCTTTCCTTGAAATACATCAAGAGTTACTCTGCAAAAGACAAAGAAAAAAAGTATGCTTCTGAGTACGAAGATTTCTTTGGTGAATTAAGAACTGCAATCATCAATGAAGGTGAATTGATGTTAGACCAACAGAAATACACAAAAGCAAAAGGAATGTACACTTACCTTATTGCGATGGATGAAAATGATGCGGGAGCTCAAATTTATATGGGCATTGTACTTTCAGCTATGAAAGTGAAAAAAGAATCAGAAGCTGCACTTGCAAAAGCAACTGAATTGATTTCTTCAAAAGCATGCACTGTTTCAACTAAAGAACAAAAAGTTCTTTTAAAGAATGCATTGATCACTTATGCAACAATGTTGACTGACGCTGGTAATAAAGCATTGGCAAAAGAATGGTTAGAGTCAGGAAGTGAGTTTTTCACAGATGATAAAGAATATCAAATCACTTTGGAATCTGTATCTGAATAAGACAAATTATTTGTTTCTCCATTGAATAAGACGGGGCCATAGGCCCCGTCCTCCGTTTATAGAGTATTGAGCAACGAGCTCTCCGCCGAATTGGCGAAAATATCTTTCTATTTCAGGTATCATCGAACCCTCAAAATCAAAAACAGTTCTACCGTTCTCTCTTGCAAATAGAATGGAATTAAACAATGCAGCGGGCCCTAAAGAATTGTTCTTCTCGTCTCGTCTAACACCCCCAAAAACATAGTAAGCTTTTGTTCCGGCGTCCGCAGTCAGGGCAATAGCTACTACCCCATTTTGAGATTGAACAAGCGTATAATTCAAACACGATTTTTGTAAAAGCTCCTTCAAGATTTCATCCTTCCACTTCACATTATTCGAACCCAATGTTGAAGTGATTAATGTATAAGCTTCTTCAGGATTTCTTTCATTTGAAATTATCCAATTTTCTTTCTCAAATTTATTTAATACGTTTCTCAATTTCGGATCGAGGTTTCCTCGAATTTCTTCCACAGATACCGAGCAGTCTAAGACGTATGAATATTTCACATTTACATTCATTTTCTTCCAAACGAATGGCTGCATATCTCCGAATCCTTCAGGAAAATCTAATTTGTAATAGGAATAAGAAGAATTAGACAAAAAATCTGCAATGGCTTGCATGATTTTTTTTTGAAATGAATTCTTTTTGAAAGGAGATGAATGTTCCGAAGAAATAAAAAGACCGCAGTGTGAAGCGAACGGTGGGGTAACAAGCGTTTTAACCGAACGCATTCCTCCTTCGTAAGCGACAAAGCCGCCAATTACTTTTTCAGAATCATCGAGAATAACAAATCGACGTAGTTTGGAATCATAAGCAGAAGCCCAACTTTCAGAACTGAATACTTCATTCGATTCTAGTTGCAGACGATTAAACTCCGCTTCAAGCTTTGCATTCCAGGAGACGACTTGCATTATGCTTTTGCTTCGATTTCAGAAGAGACAACGGATTTTGTAATACGTGGAGCCGACAGATAAATTCTTTCGATAATATCTACGACCTTTAATCCTTCAAGCGCATTGGTGGTAATGTTTGTTCTTCCTTTCAAAGTATCTATTACGTTTTCAATAATAAAAACGTGATTCGCCGCTGATCCTTTGTATTCGCCGTAATCATTTGCAGGATTGCCTTCAGGAAGCACTGGCATTTCATAATCTTCAATATCACAATAAACTACTTCATTCATGTATTGACCGCCGATTTTCACTGTTCCCTTTTCGGCAATTATAGACATGGAACTTTCCAAATTGGTGCGATTTACGGCAGTAGAGAAATTAAGAGTTCCTAATCCACCATTCACAAATTCAAAAGAAACAGAACCTGTATCCTCAAAATTAGTTGAATGTCCGTGGTTAAAATCAGCGAAGCGTGCTTGAATATTTTGAATGTCTCCAAACAACCAATACATAATATCGATAAAGTGTGAGAACTGTGTAAATAGCGTACCACCATCTAGATCGGTAGTACCCTTCCAATAACTTTTCTTATAATATCGATCATCACGATTCCAAAAACAATTGATGTTCACCATATAGATTTCACCAAGTTTTTTAGAAGTCAAAATATCTTTAATCCAAACACTTGGAGGGCTGTATCTATTTTGCATCACACAGAAAACCTGCTTGTGAACGTTCAAGGCAGTATAGATAATTCTCTCGCAATCCAACTTTGTCAAAGCCATTGGCTTTTCCACTACTACATGCTTCTTAGAAGTCAAAGCAAGCAATGAATGTTCTGCATGTAGTCCGTTTGGAGTGCATACTGAGACAACATCGATTTCAGGATGTTTCTCCAACATTTCACCTGGAGTATTGAAAAAAGGCACGTCATAAGGAACACTGCAGTCTTCCTTTGATCTGCTGTCACACATTGCAATTAGCTCTGCCTCTGGGTGTCGAACAATCATTTCAGCATGACGCTTACCAATGTGACCAGATCCAATGACAGCAAATTTCAATTTTTCCATAGTTAGTTATGTTGTGTCAAAATTAGGAAAAAAAGACCAAGAAGTTGAAATAGTCTAATCCCTAGCAGACCTATTAAACAAAATTAATCCGAAGTTGAACAAAACGCTCCATGGATCATCTTGCTGATCGTAGTAATTCACTGAAAAGCTAACTGGTCCTAATGGTGAATGATAGACCAATGAGGTAGACCCCAAAAAGTATGGGTGCCATTTGTAATCGTAGACGGCCTGATTTAAAGCATCAGATTTTATTCTTCCGTAGGCCCCAAAAGCATAGGCCTCGGCCCTCAAATCCACATTCTTACCCAAGGCTACCACATTCATAAATCCAACAGCACTGTAATTATGCGCTCTAAACTGCGGCATAAAAAATGTTTTTGATTCCGGAATAGGTTGAAATGCCGGGGCTTGAATTATTGAGGAGATATAATTGTTGAAGAAATCCATGTCGCTATAAACGTGTTCTATCAGCATTCCTCCATGATAGCGCCCGAAAGAAAGGAAATAATTGACGTATTGAAATTTAGCAATAAACCATCTGTGGTATTTGAAGGTGGTATCTTTCAAAGCAGTGGTACTTCCGGGAATAGTAGATTCATCCGCAAAAACAGATTTTACAGAGAATAGAAGAGATGTTCCAGAACTTGGGTACTGTATTCTATTTAATGTAGACCTTTGATAAGTTCCTCTCAATAAATAAGCATCAACATTGGTTCTATCCGCTGTATCCGTTGAAATGAAAAATTGAGTTTGATAATATTCATCAAACATATAAGCATAAGATGCATCAAAAATAAACTTCCCTTTATTTCCCGCTGGAAAGGTCAACGAGAGATTACCGACGCGTTCATTCAACAAAATAAATGACGGTTTTACATCATCAAAAAAAGTAGAAAGGCTTTTATAATAATCCCATCTGTTCTGAGTAAAAGAAGCTTGAATTGAAAAGGGTAATTTACCAGCTACATCCCAACGAGCATGGCCATGTACTGATGCGTAAAACCTTCCAAAATAGCTATTAGCACCAATAGAAGAAGAAGTTCGTCCAAAGAAATTATAACGCAATCCGACAAAACCTGTATTAATAGAGCGGCTAGAAAAATTCCCCCCAAAAGAAACGAATAAGTCTTTCTCTTTTTCTATATCAAGCAACAACTTGAATTTGCCTGTCGTAGGATCAAACTGAGTGGAAGGAAAAATGGATTTGACTTTATCGTCGCTAAATATTCTGAAATAAGAAGATCGCAAATTTCCAAGTGGCTGACTATTTTTCAAACCTATCATTCTTCTGACATAGTCATCTTGGCCTTTATTCAAGCCTGTAACTTTAACATCTTGAATTATCAAAGGCTTAAATTGAGCCCTGAAAGAATTTCTTTTCTGTTGCTTTTCGGAATAACTCTCTCTTCTTTCCACCAATGCCAAAATAGCCCCAAGGCTATCCATGGTAGCTTTATAGCCAAGATCGATAGCCATGCCTATTTTATTGAAATCAAAGGTCCCTATTTCATCTGACTCAGGATAAACCACTAGCATCTCTTCACACACATCATAATTGGTGTTTCGATACAAGATCATACTTTCCAATTGACTCAATATATCATCCTCCTGAGGGTCTCCGGAATCGCCTGAAACATTGCATCCAAGAATGACGTCTGGAGAGAATTCCTTGTAAATAACGTTTACTGGAAAGTTATTGTAAAGTCCGCCATCATATAACAGCAAGCTATCTACTCGTCTTGGAGGAATAAAAAACGGATACGTACTAGATGCTCGTGTTGCTACATTGAGTTTGCCTGAACTGAACAAAATTTCGCGCTTATTCTTTACGTCCGCTGCAATACATCGAAACGGAATCATTAGGCTATCAAAATTATTATTGGATGCTTCATCAGCTTGAGCAAACATCTGCATCAAATTCCAATCAAGCGAAACAGGATCAATCAGATTTGAAGGTAATGCATTGGTCATCAATTTCCCTTCAGAATATTT
>JBJOKO010000166.1:0-6172 GCA_046046035.1 Bacteroidota bacterium
ACAATCTGGAATTGGATAAAGTAACTCACGAGAATGTGCGCAATGTGTTCTGTTTTGGGGCTTTTACTGGAATGCGCTTTTCCGATATTGCCGCAATGACACGAGAGAATATACACAAGGATAAGATTGAGTATCGTATTGCGAAAACAGATGAAGTGAATACGATTCCTATCAACAAATATGTTAAGGCAATTTTGAACAAGTACAAGAAGGATGTTAAGCCGCTTCCTGTCTATTCGGAACAGAAGACAAATCTGTACCTGAAGGAGCTTGCAGTAATTGCAGAACTGAACAGGAAAATCAAGATTACCCATTTCAGAGGAGGCGAACGGCTGGTGAAAATTGAGCCTTTAAATGAACTCATCACATTTCACGTCAGTAAGAAAACATTTATGACTAACTTTCTTTCACGTGGCGGTAGCTTAGAAACGGCAATGGCAATTGTAGGGAACAAGGACTACAAAACAGCGAAGCGATATTACAAGGTGGTTGATTCGCTCAAGGCAGACGAAATGAAAAGGGTGTTTGGATAAAAGGACAGTATGGACAAACTTGAATCGACCGAATATGATTTTATTGAGACACAGATTATTAGTGCGCTTGATAGTTTTTTGGAAAAAGAAGTTGATTACGCTCTAGAAAAATTTAAAGGAAAGAATGCTCCTTGGACAAAACGAATCATGGCAATATTAACTGATCTTGGCGAGTCTCATGATTATGAAGTTTATGCTTCAGGGCACTATGACAATACTGTTACTGCATGGCTTTATGATCTAGTATGGAGTGAGGTTCAAAATGGAGATTTAACCTCAATTCCATTGGTTGTTGAATCGGAATGGCCAAGAGGGCTTCGTGATATAAAAACTGATTTCGAAAAACTATTGGTGACAAACGCTGAACATCGTCTAATGATTTGTCAAGCTAGTTCAAGTCGAAAATTAAGTGAATTGAAATCGTTTTTTTGTAGATCAATCAATTCTTACCGACTAGGACGAAGTGGAGATAGATTTTTGGTTGCTATCTATGATGACTGTGATACCGGGGAATTTATATATCAACTTTACATCAAATAATATTGTGATGGACAGGAGGAAACAAATACTGGAATTGATCCGTTCCTTTGATCGCGATTTTGAAGCTTCGCTGGAAGGGTTGACTATTGACGAACAATTGATGGTCACTACTGTATTCAATAAGGTGATTCCGATTTTCAAGGCACAATCGAAATCATACTACGAGAAATTCTACTCTATTTTTCATCAGGAACTTTTGCTTCCACTTCGGAGCAAGGCATTGGTGATGGTCAATAAAAAGCTTACAGATTATTTTGACCAGAAGTCCTTTAAGCTGGTTGATCTGCAAAATGCGTTGAACATCGAAACTCTTGATTCTGACGAACAATTCCTGGATGACCGCGAGTATGAGAGTTACATGCAGAAAATCCAGAACATTATAAACTACAAGAACTTGGGACTAATTGTTGCCTCACAGCCGGAACCACGCAAGCAGAAAAAGAGCGAAGGAATTTCTTTGAAGGGAACACCGCTAAAACGAGTAGGCGAGGAGGATGACTTCATGACGATTGAGGAATGTGCGGAACTAATGGGTTGCTCCAAAGTCACGATTCACAAATACAAAAAAGAAGGATTGCCGTTTTACAAAATGGGACGCATTGTGAAAATCAAGAAGAGTGAACTACTGCTTTTCATGAAGCAACATGACAAAAAAGTGCGGAAGAAAAAGTAACGAATGACAAATAGTGACAAAAAATGACGTTTCCCAAATTCTCCGGTTTATCTGTCTAAAGTATTAATATTCATATGGTTAAATAAATTGTTAAGACGCAGTATTTGACAATTAATGACAAAAAGTGACTTTTCTTTCTTTGATTAATTATAAAGTTCCAAACACGAGTTTAGGAATGACGCTGATTCGAGAAGTTATGTCGAAAAGGCCGATGATTAATAATGACGAAGTAAACGGAAGAATTACCGCACAACAAATTCAATGCGTTGTGAGTTTACTGAACTCACAACTGTTAAATACTACCGGGCCGGAACCTCAGTTAAACTGGAGGGCACTGGTAGCGGCGGAGAGGGTGGGGTAATCAGGAGATGCACCGCCAATCGTGTAGGTTCCTGACAGTGATTGAGCCTTGCCCGTACCAGAAGCTGCAACAAAAAACAAAAGCCCCACTTCATGCTATAACACTAGATAAACCAAATGTTAAATGAGGCTTATGACTTGCACGCCCAGCAAGTGACAATAAGATTAAGTATGACTATAGTTTATTATATATCGGAATACAGCGCCATTTTCGCAGAGATCTGTGACAACCTTAACCGTGATATAATAAACCAAGTTTGCGTTACTGCTATTGAGGTGAAGGTTGCCTTCACTATGTTGAAAATTGACATCTCCCGATTGTGTCGTGATGGTTTTGGTACTTGTTCCTCCCATCGTATCGCGTACTGTAATGTCAATATGATCAAACGTATGCCCCGAAGGCAATTGAGCTATATCGGCGAAAATCAATTGTCCCGGATAGCTCAAGCCGTTGTCCACATCACCCGTTGCGAGGGCGCCGAAGAAATGAGAACCATCCTCCAGACTGAGGACATCAGTCAGCTGTTGCAATTCTGTGCATGGCGTTGCCGAATATCGGATTTCGTGAATACGCGCCACACCTTCTTGACACAAGTCCGTATACAGCGTCACTAGAACTAGATATGTTCTGTTATTCGAGTTCGCCAATGCAATTCCCTGATGAGATGGATCAGATTCGTTATCCAAGAACGTGACGCTACCTTCTGCCGTTGTGATTAATTTCGTTATTTGGCCGCCAAGATCATCAGTGAGCTTTATGCTAATCTTGTCAAACACGTGCCCCGCTGGCAACGTGGTGACATCAATAAAGGTTAGCTTTGTTGGAAATAGTGAAAATGGAGCTTCTACATGTGTGTTCATCACAAAAAGTTTCTGTGCTTCCCCCATGTCAACATCCTTAAAAGACACTACAGGACTAATTGAGGCCAATTCGAAAATCGGCCCGTATCCAATTTCATAATAATATTCTAATCCCTGCGTACACTTGTCTGTGTACAACTTCGCGGTAATTCTATAACCGACATTTTCTACGGAGCCATTGAGGATGATTCCAGTTCCATCATTGTGTTCAAATACCACGCTGCCGTTGGCAGCTGTGATCGTTTTGACACAGTTATGATTCAGACCATCCTCAATTGTTATATCCATTGAATCAAATGAATGTCCTGCAGGTAAGGGGTTTGAAATGTCAGTTATTGTAATAGTACCAGGATGAGCCGTTGCCGACACCGGTACTACATAGTTTTGAATTGGATCCAGCTCGATATAGTCATCGGCAAATGCGATGACATTAGGTTTCTGGTTTCGAAGATCATTTTCTGCATCCACTATTGTGAGCACGCGGTCCGTTTGATTCTTCAAGCCGGACACATTAACTACGTCTACTTTGAACGAAAGTGGAATTAGGTTGGAATCTGCATCGACATACTCAACAGAATCTTCAAAAACATATTGCATGACAAGATCGTTGGATTGAACTTCGTGCAACAATGTCCAGTTACCACTAGGTATTTGTTGTAGTAACCTGTACGTCGCATTATAAGCAACACGCTGCCATTTAAGCGTCAGATCTTCCAATTCGGTGGAAGTATAGCTTGAACAACTACTTGTTAAACCTGGTGAATCCGGAATCATTGGATCAGCGATAACCAATTTACCTGATTCAGAAGGCTGAGAAGGTACCCAAAGCGTCGCACCGTTTTCATCAAAAGTGCTACGAACAGCAATAACCCGGTAATACAATATATCACCGAACATAGGACGATATTGATCCACAAAGTCGTCGCTTACTTCACAAGGTTCGAACAATTCAAATACCTCAATTTCTTTTGCTAAGGTCATTGTTCGGACACTAGTTGCATCTGCCACGTTAGTTGCCCGGTACAACCTGAGTTTTTTGATCCCCTGAATTTGCGGGTAAGGATTGACGGTAACTATTATCTCTGTTCCAGAATGTCTCTCAGGGTATGAAGCTGTTGTTATCGATTTGATGACAGGTGCTTCCGCCGGATCGGTATTAACCAGCTTTACTGAATCAGATAGAGGACTACGATCACTCAGAACATTCATGTCGGAAAACTCCAGTGCATAGTAGAAATATAATCCACTGGCGGCTCCGTCTAAACTATAATCAGTGAACCGTACGAAAGTGTCACCACTATCGGTATAAGTTACTGCCATCGGAAATGGATCATATTCTTCGGAATCATAACCTGGATCTGTAGGAAGAACTGGTGGAATGAGCTGCCCGTTTTCATCACGGAAGAGCGGCTTTTTAGCTGAAGTCTTTCGTCCGGATTTCAAATAGCGGAAAATAACCGGTTGCTCAGTGATCAACTGAAAAGTAGCATTTAATGCAGCCTTCAGTTCATCCTGAACCGCAATAAGTGAGTAGCTACCATTGAACGGTTGGATTAAAACACCTGGATCAGATGGATCAGGTATCTCAAGCTCATCATTGTCCGGATTTGGTAATCGGTACGTTCCGGCTCCATATTTTTTGAAGGCATCTGCAGTGGCATCGATTTCCCCGGAAGCAAGATCTTTCATTCTTAGCTCGTAGTAATCAGCATCATCACCTACCAGATCAGAAAGGTCGTTGAGAATGTTTGCAACGGTCTCCGCTTTGTAAAGCGTATCCAGCACCTTCCGTTCATTAGCGCGGAAGAACATCAGTCCGAAAGGTTTTCTGCCTCCAGTGGTATCTATTTCAAGGTCGAAAGTGTAAGTTGATTTTCCATAAACATCTGGACGTGTTGCATAATCCGGTCCAACAATGGCCAGAGGTGCTGCCGGAGCAACTATTTCGCGCGCCAGTAGTGGGACTGGCGCAGAAAGTGCCGAATAAATGTCCGGATTCAACGTAGTATCCATTGACCGGATCGACATGTAAGTAATGTTCGATCCATCGCCTGTAGCAGGAAGAATTGCAGAAGCAGTAAAGTTATTTCCGCTTTGATTGTCTTTGTAGAGATAAACTTTATATCCGGGATGAAAATTTACATTCACATTGTTTCGTGATGCAGTATTTCCGGTTACAATAGGATCATTCTGAAATGCTGCATCAAAAACTGTTAATTCAAGATCGTTGCCAGTGTCGATGATACCCCAGACCTCCAGCTTTTTCATGACCGGATTAACACCATCGGAAAGAAGACGCACAGATCCTTTGTACCATGAAACACCGGAATCAGTTATTGTTGGCAAGCTGTAATTGCTATAGGTAATTTTGTAAACACCTGTGGCATTCCCTGAATCAAGAACCTGATCAATATCTGCAGATGCATAATGCCCGCCGTAGTTTAACACTTCCTGACTACCATCAGCCATCGTTATTGTTTCCGTATGCAACGGCGTAAACGGAATAATATTTACTTGCTTGGCAAGATGCGTGCTCCAGTTTGCCGTATTACCCATGTTTTCAACGAGCATCACAATTTCACCGTTGGCCGGTGCGAGAAAAGATTCAGTAGTGATGAACTGATTACTGCCAATAGGATATTCCTGCGATTGCGTCTGCTTTACTTTACTGATCAACAATACAGGTGTATTTCCTACGGTCACTATATTTTCAACCTTATACAACTGTTGTCCAGCCGCTAATTGACTTCCAACAAACCGTGCAGCATTTCCGGAACTGATCGTGGGTTGTATTGTTTGCGTTGGATTGGTACTGGTGATCGTCAATGACCCTAATTGAACTTCCGCCTTGTTACCCGCAATACTTGTGACTGATGTAATAACGCCACGAACTGTCAATGGCGCATGATCACAAAAATAAAAATCAACTTTATCGGCAGCTTGATATGCAATGTTATGTGCTTCGTTCCATTCAAAAGTGGCACGCACTAGTGTTTTGTCGGTACCTGAAATTCCCGACAGCAAAGGATTTTGCTCGTCGGCCGTAGTGAAGATCCGCGGACTTTCAGGCTGAATTAATTGCACCTGAAAATTGGAGGGTGGTAACAACGTATTTCGTACCGGAAAATCTGTCTCGTCTGTGGCGCGTGTGTTGCTGAGATCAGAAACACGAGAGAAAAGATTTACACCGTACACAGCATATTCG
>JBJOKO010000167.1:0-6145 GCA_046046035.1 Bacteroidota bacterium
TCGAGGTAAATAGCGCCAATCAAGGCTTCCAGAGCGTTGCCGACAATTGAGTCATGCATTTCTTGGCGACCGAGATTGAGCACGAGCATTTCATCAACATGAAGAGTGTAACCAATCATGTTGAGATTTTCGCGACGCACTACTTTACTTTTCATTTTGGTGAGCTCGCCCTCAGCGATAGTGGGGTACTTGTTGTACAAGTAGTGAGCTACGATTGAATCGAGAATAGCATCTCCGAGAAACTCTAGTCGTTCATTGCTGTTCTTCAGACCAGGTTTAATCTTCGTTGCAGCGCTGCTATGGCGCATGGCTTGCTCGTAAGTCGAGGTATCTTTAATAGAAATACCAAAGGCGTCCTTAATGAACGCCTTTATATGGTGATTTTCTTTTTTTCTAGAGAAAAAGGGGAACTTCCAGTTCATCAGATTTTTCTGAAAATAACAGAAGCATTATGCCCTCCAAAACCGAAAGTATTGCTGATAGCTGCTCTTACCGTTCTCTTTTGAGGAGTGTGGAAAGTGAAATTCAATTTCGGATCCAATTCAGGGTCAACTGTTGTAAAGTTGATCGTTGGTGGAACGATATCATTTTTCACAGCCAATATTGTAGCAATAGATTCAATCGCACCGGCAGCACCAAGTAGGTGACCAGTCATTGATTTGGTTGATGAAATGTTTAGCTTGTAAGCATGTTCACCAAACACAGTTTGGATAGCACGGGCTTCCTGCACGTCTCCAAGTGGAGTAGAGGTTCCGTGTACGTTAATGTAGTCGATATCCTCAGGATTCATTTCTGCATCCTCAAGGGCACAACGCATAACATTTGTTGCTCCCAATCCTTCTGGATGTGGCGCGGTGATGTGATAAGCATCTGCAGACATACCGCCACCTACTACTTCGCAGTAGATTTTGGCACCACGCGCTTTTGCATGTTCGTATTCTTCAAGAATCAAACATCCAGCTCCTTCTCCAAGTACAAAACCATCTCTGGTTTGGTCGAATGGACGAGAAGCAGTCGCATAGTTTTCATTGTTTTCCGAAAGTGCCTTAAGAGCGTTGAATCCTCCTACACCTGCTTCTGTAATTGCAGCTTCAGAACCACCGCTAACAATGATGTTAGCTTTACCAAGGCGGATCAGATTGAATGAATCTACCAAGGCATTGGTGCTAGAAGCACATGCAGAAACTGTAGTATAGTTAGGTCCTCTAAAACCATAAATAATAGAGATATGCCCTGAAGCGATATCTGCAATCATTTTAGGAATGAAGAAAGGATTGAATCGAGGAGTGCCGTCGCCTTTAGCGTAATTGAAACATTCTTCTTGGAATGTGTACAATCCGCCAATGCCGGAACCCCAGATTACACCAACTCTGTCTTTGTTGATTGCGTCGAGATCCATGCCTGAGTCTACGATTGCTTCCTTAACGGCAACAATTGCATACTGAGCGTATGGGTCCATCTTTCTCGCATCCTTGCGCTCCATGTGTTCTTCAATATTGAAGTTCTTGAGTTCGCAAGCAAAACGAGTTTTGAATTTTGACGCATCAAAACGAGTAATAGGATTGGCGCCGCTCACACCATTGAGCAAACCCTGCCAATAGTCATTGACATTATTGCCTAGCGGTGTAAGCGCTCCAAGTCCAGTAACAACAACCCTTTTGAGCTCCATAGGTGGAAAGGATGAAAAGTCTTAATTACTTGCCGTTTGCTTCGATGTAGTCAATAGCTTGACCAACAGTAGCAATTTTTTCAGCTTGATCATCAGGAATAGCGATGTTGAACTCTTTTTCAAATTCCATGATAAGTTCAACCGTATCCAAAGAATCCGCACCAAGATCGTTGGTGAAGCTTGCTTCACGTGTTACTTCTGCTTCGTCAACGCCTAGTTTATCTACGATAATAGCGGTTACTTTCTTTGCGATTTCAGACATTGTATTTTTTTTTAATGGTTAAATGCGGCGTCAAAAGTAAAGGTTTTCGCTTTTATCCAAACAATTTTTCAAAAAAGCGTGAAATTGGATATTAAAAATTCGCGTTAATTTCTATGAAACACAGCGAAATAAGGGGCTGCTGACCCCTTTGTCAAAACCTAAATTTTCTTTCAACATCGAATCAGAAGCCCTAAAAAGTACCTTTATACCCCCAAACAAACTGTTTTTCCACCTTGTTATTAAACCGATATATCCGTCAAATCAACCTTCCATTTATGGGGAGCCAAGGACAAGAAAAGCTAGGAAATGCTTCGGTCCTCGTCGTTGGTGCCGGTGGATTGGGTTGTCCTGTACTAACAACACTGGTTTCTGCAGGTGTAGGGCGGATCGGAATTGCCGATTTTGATGTCGTATCCCTCTCAAACTTGCATAGGCAATGGATTTATACTGAAAATCAGATTGGAAAGTCTAAGGCGGAGTGTGCTGCAGAATTTTTACAAGCCCGAAACTCTGAATGTGAAGTAGACGTGTTCAACTTGGCTTTGAATACCAACAATGTGTTTGATATTATCACTAACTTTGATATCGTAGTAGATGCCTCAGATAATTTTACTACTCGGTTTTTATTGAATGATGCGTGTTATCTGGCGGGTAAGTCCCTCATTTTTGGAGCGGTATACCGAAATGAAGGTCAAGTTTCTTTGTTCAATTTCTCCACTGATCAAAAAAACTTCGGTCCGAATTATAGGGATATTCTTTCTGAAATGCCCGATAACACTGTTATTCCAGATTGTGAAGTGGCTGGTGTGCTGCCAACTATAACGGGAATTATAGGGAATATGCAAGCCGCTGAAGTAATAATGACTATCCTAGGGAAACCGCAACTCAACGGTTGGATGGCCATGGTTAGCCAGTCTGGTCTAGAGGTATCACTTGTGAAAATAGAAAGGGACGTAAAAAATCCACTTTCTAATTTGAAGAAATCAAATGACCTTCAAAACACGCTAAGCCTTATGTACAACACACTTAACTCTATCGAAACCATGATTCAAGAATGCTCTGTGCTTGATCTCAAGCAAATGCTGGATAATGGTGAGGAAGTAATCCTCATCGATGTTCGAGAAAACGACGAATTTGAAATCGCTCAAATGAACGGAAAACTCATTCCTCTTTCAGAAATTCAAGAGCGATGGAATGAAATTCCAAGAGAAGGGAAAGTCATTATTCACTGCAGAAGTGGCGTAAGAAGCGCCAACGTTATTCGGTTTATGCATGAACAGCATGGATACACAAATCTCATCAATTTGAAAGGCGGAATCCTTGCATGGTCATCTGAAATTGATCCATCAGTTCCGAAATACTAAGTTTTCTTTATTCTTCAAAATACTCTTCTCACACTCGAATGGCGGGCTGTGTTTATATTTGGCATCTGAATCCTTAACCAAATGATGCGTTCTGATGCGAAGTAAGATTTATTTATCCGATGAAGGATTCGGTCATATCGTCCGTCAACGCGCGGTTATTGAGGAATTGAAAATTCAATGTCCATCACTAGAGATTCAAGTTCAAACAGAAGTGCACCAAGAAGCTGCCAAGCGATTTATTACTGGTGTTGATCATATCAAAAAGTACAACAACATTACCTGGTATAAGCTCCCCAATGGATCGCCAGACGTTGATACCATAAATAGAAATTACAAAGATTATTCTGCTCGTGCATCGAAATTCATCGATGAAGAAATGCTTGATGTTAAAGCAGATTTTATCATCTCGGATTTCGTTTACGAAGCATTCGAAGTGGCCGCTAGATTGAATATTCCTTCATTCGGAGTGGCGCACTTTACTTGGGATTGGTTTTTCTCAAAACTATACCCACCACCATTGGAAAGAGATTTAGTTTATCGTTTTATTGAACAAGCGAAAACTGCACGCCACCTCTATTTCCCACCTTTTACTCCTGAAGAAATAGTTAATTTCTATGGAAAAAAAGCCATAGAAGTTCCTCTCATCATGAGAAAGGAAATTGATCATAAAGTTTCTGAAGGCGAAAAAAGATTCAAAGTCCTAATCATTGATAGCGGTTCAGGAGTTCTCGCAGACTCGATCAGACGCGCCTTACAAAGTGTGGCAGAAATTGATGATGTTGTTTTTTATGTTTCTGAAAAATTTAGAGACAATTGGAAAAATGTCATCTACATTCCACAAGAAGATCTTATCGTCGACTATGTTGCCGACATGGATCTAGTCATTGGAAGAGCTGGTTTTAATACTATTTCAGAATGTATTGGACTTCGAACTCCAATGCTTCTTTTGGGTGAAGCAATGAATCCAGAAATTTCTGAGAATATTTTAATGCTCAAGAAAAGTCACTTGGCTTCTTTCATTTCACTAAAAACATTTGAAGAAGAACTAGGACAATTCTTGCCTGCGTTTATCAAACATGAATATGTTTTCATTCGTGCTTCAATACAGAACCATGAAATTGAAACTAACGGCGCCGAAGTCATTGCGCGTGATATCTTGAATAATTTATGAGAGTAATTGCCATCATCCCTGCACGAGGAGGTTCCAAGAGATTGCCTCGGAAAAATATATTTCCACTCAATGGAAAACCTCTCATCGCATACACCATTGACGCATGCAAAGAATCGAAATTCATCAATGAGATTTATGTGAGTTCGGATGATCAAGAAATCTTGGATGTCGCACTGGCGCATGGAGCCAAGACTATTACACGCCCAGCAGAACTCGCAGACGATAAAACACCAAAAGTGATTGCAATTCGTCAAGCTGTAAATTCTCCAGAAGTGCAAGCGGATGGAGAATCTGATATAGTGATTATCCCTCAAGCAAATTCCCCTCAGATCACGGCAGCGCAAATGGATGGCGCAATTCAAATGATGCTCGATCATAATCTTTGGGAAGTAATGAGTGCGGATAAAAATGGCGTTCAAAATGCCGCTTTTCGAGTTGTGAAAACGCATGCACTTTTCAATGAATTTTTAAGTGCACATTGCGGGTTTGTGATCGCAGAAAATATAGATGTACACACAATAGAAGACATCAAAAGTTTGGAGGAAAAATAATGTGCGGAATAGCAGGATATATCGGGAAGAAGAGAATTGATGATAGCGTTGTTAACGGGGCATTAGCTCAAATGAAACAACGAGGTCCCGACGCTCAACGCAGTTGGAAATTTGAATCAGACCGATATAATGTTTATCTGCTTCACTCTCGATTGAGCATCATCGATCTCGATCCCCGCAGCCATCAACCGTTTGAACACAATGATCATGTCATGGTATTCAATGGCGAGATATACAACTATCTCGAATTGCGTGAAGAACTTGTTTCTAAAAATATTCCTCTTCGCACTTCATCCGACACAGAAGTCCTGCTTCACTACTATCTCATTCACGGTGAAGAATGTGTAAAGTATTTTGAAGGAATGTGGGCTTTTGTCATTTTCAATAAAAAGGATGAAAAGGTTTTTGTTTCTCGAGATAGATTCGGTGAAAAGCCGCTGTATTATTTTCAAGATGAAACAGGATTTTATTTTACATCAGAAGTCAAAGCGCTGAGCGCACTAGCAAATAGAGCATTTGAAATAAATGAAGATCATGTGATCAGGTATATCATCAATGGTCACAAATCACTTTACAAAGGACAAGACGGTTTTTACAAAGAAGTGAAAGAAGTAGATGTGGCTTCTTGCGGCACTGTTTCGATTACTGGTGAATTGAAAACCTACAAGTACTGGACACCTCAATACACTCCAAAGGAGAATATGACTTTTGAGGAGGCTGTCGAAGGAACACATTTTCATTTAAGAGAAAGCTTAAAAATACGTTTGCGTTCAGATGTGCCGCTTGCCTTTTGTCTCAGCGGTGGTGTGGATTCTGCGAGCCTCGTCTCAATCGCAGCGAAGGAATTCAACGCGAATGTCAATACATTCTCAATCATCGATAGCGACCATCGTTATGATGAATTGGACAACATTCAAGCAACAGTGGATGATACTGGTTGCAAGAGCACCAAAATCATGTTGGAGCCGGGAGATCAGAATATAGAACGATTGATTTCTTTGGTAAAATACCATGATGCTCCGGTTGCAACGATTTCTTATTTCGTGCACTCCATGTTATCAGAAGCAATTGCTTCAAATGGATATAAAATTTCAATTTCGGGAACAGCTGCAGACGAAATGTTCACTG